>JABUEW010000004.1 GCA_013314855.1 Bacillota bacterium
CCGGATGAAGGCTACCACTTTGTCAAGTGGAGTGACGGCTTAACCACTGCAACCAGGACGGATGAGAATGTAACAGGTAACATTACAGTAACTGCCGAGTTTGCAATCAACACTTACACAGTAACCTTCAGGAACTGGGACGGAAGTGAACTTAAGACAGAGGCAGTAGAGCATGGCGACTCAGCGACAGCACCGTCAGAACCGGCAAGAGAAGGATATCACTTCACAGGCTGGGATGCTGACTTTAGTAATATAACTTCCGACCTGACGGTGACTGCAATTTTTACGATAAATGAATACACACTGACCTATACAGCAGGAGAACACGGAAGCATTGAAGGAAGTGCAACCCAGACTGTAAGCCATGGAAGTAACGGAACTGCTGTAACTGCCGTGCCGGATGAAGGCTACCACTTTGTCAAGTGGAGTGACGGCTTAACCACCGCTACCAGGACAGATAAGGATGTCACAGGTAACATTACAGTAACAGCTATCTTTGAAATAAACGAATACGAATTTACACCGCCGTCCATAACAGCACAGCCGGTCAGTCAGACAGTAACTGCGGGACAGACAGTCACCTTCACTGTAACAGCGGCAGGAGATGCACCTTTAAGTTACCAATGGAAGAAGAATGGCAATAGTTTGATCGACGAAGGTAATATCAGCGGAGCTGCCACATCCACATTGACCATTAACAGTGCACAAGCTTACGACGCAGGCAGCTATACCTGCTATGTGAGCAATGCGGCAGGCAGCGAGACCAGCGACGCCGCCACCCTGACGGTGAATGCGGCGCCTCCTGTAAATAACCCGCCCACGGCGAAAAGTCCGGTACCGACTCAAAATGTGACCGCAGGCGATACAGCCACATTCACCGCTGCCGAAATTGCGGAGGATGCGGACAGCGATCCGCTGACCATCACGGCCATTGTGACAGGCCCGGACACAGCAAAGGCAACGGCAAGCCTTAATAGCGGCACTGTTACCCTCACCGGCGTGGCGGCGGGCGACACATCGGTTGTGGTCACGGTCTACGACGGGACGGATACAGCAGATGTAACCGTACCGGTTTCGGTAACGGCGGCGCCGCCCACCCTGGTAACCTCCATCACCGTAAGAGGGGCAGGCGACGCGACAACAGTAGTGAACGGCGGTACCCTGCAAATGACAGCGGAAGTATTGCCTTCTGATGCCACGGATAAGAGCGTGACCTGGAGCGTGTATTCCGGAACGGGCACAGCCGGCATAAACGCTTCCACCGGATTGCTCACGGGCACCGGAGAAGGCACGGTGACGGTAAGGGCGACGGCCAACGACGGCTCCGGGGTGTACGGCGAGGCAACCATCACCGTCACGGCGGCGCCGCTGCCGGTCATGGGCGGCAGTGTAACCATCAGCGGCAATGCCAAATACGGCGAAACACTGACAGCGGATACATCAGGCATCACCTATACCCCGGACACCAGCGATGACGTGCCAACCTACCAGTGGAAACGCGGCGGAGCGGATATCCCGGGGGCCACAGCCTCAACCTACACATTGGCGCAGGCCGACATCGGCCAGACCATCACCGTGACTGTCACCGCCGATGGCATCCACGCTACGAGCAGCGTCACCAGTGCTCCGACGGCTGTTGTGGACAAAGCCGACGGGCCGGCGGCCCCGGGAGCACCTTCGCTGGCAAGCAAAACCCACAACAGCGTCACCCTGGAAGCCAACGCAGCCTACGAATTCAGGGTAAACGGAGGCCTGTGGCAGGACAGCAATATATTCACGGGTCTATCACCGGAAACCTCATACACCTTTACCGCCAGGGTCAAAGAAACCGCCACCCACAAGGCATCGTCCGAGAGCGCGGGGCTGACCGTATCGACAGATGCAGCGCCGGCCCAGCCTGACACCACTCCGCCGGCCGTGGCGGACGGAACCATCACTGCCGGCGGCCTCACCCACAACGGAGTCACCTTGAGCTGGAGCAAGGCGACGGACGATGTGAGCCCCCAGGGCGCTCTGCGGTATCGGGTCTATTATTCGGATTCAGACAATATAGCATCAGTAACAGACGCGGTATATAACGGCACAGCAGCAGGAGATTACGCAACAGATATCGGCACAAAAGAAATTACCGGCTTGAATAGCAATACCACCTACTACTTTAACGTCATCGTTATGGACGAAGCCGGGAACAAAACCGCTTACACCATGACATCAGTAACCACCGCGGCCGCGCCGCCCGTGAACACCGCGCCGAAGCGCAAATCCGGCGTACCGGCAACAGCGACGGCCGTCGTGACCGTGAACAACGTCTACACCCTTGATCTGTCAACCATATTCGAGGATGCCGACGGCGACGACCTGACCTACAAGGTATCGGTGAACGGCGCCGCGTATGCTGCTGCAGACGAAAATTACTCCTACACGCCAAATGCTGTAGGCACAACCATCCTTATATTCACAGCCAATGACGGGAAAACGGATTCCACCGTCACCTATACTGTAACCCTGACGGCCAGTGCCGCTGTAACCTGCACCGTTTCCTTTGATTCCCAGGGCGGCAGCTCAGTAGCAAGCATTACCGGCGTTGCGCCGGGCTCCATCATAACCGCGCCGTCCGTGCCGACACGGTCGGGCTATACCTTCGGCGGCTGGTATAAGGAAGCGTCCTGCGTTAACGCCTGGAACTTCGGTACTGACACGGTAACGGCGAATATAACCCTCTATGCCAGATGGACATATAACGGCGGAGGCAGCAGCAGTAGCACCGGCACTCCTGCCACGCCAACATACAAAGCTGAGGTTTCAGGCATCAGCACAACAGAAACCAGCCTGCCCGTCAGTGTCAATACAAATACGGACAGTGCGGCAACAGACCTTGGTACACTGGCCAAAGATATCTTTGCCGGCGCGGGGACGGCAGTCCTCACAGTACCCTCCATTCCCGGCGTGAACTCCTATACCGTAGGAATACCCGCCGCTTCCCTGTCAGGATCACAAGGGGAAGGCGTACTGACCTTCTCCACCGGCGCGGGCAGCGTCACCCTCCCGTCCGGCATGCTGGCGGGAATTCCGGGAACGGAAGAATCGAGCGCAGGTATCACCATCGGCCAGGGTGACAAGTCCGGCCTGCCGGAGGAAGTAAAAGCAGCCGTCGGCGACCGGCCTATTGTCCAGCTCACCCTGACCCTGGACGGCAAGCAGACCGAATGGAACAACCCAAGCGCGCCGGTGACGGTAAGCATCCCCTATACGCCGACGGCGGCGGAGCTGGAAAACCCCGAGCATATCGTGGTCTGGTACATCGACGGCAGCGGCAGCGTGGTTTCGGTGCCCAACGGGCGCTACGACCCGGCCACCGGAACCGTGACCTTAACCACCACCCATTTCGGCTATTACGCCGTAGTCTACAAGCAGGTGAGCTTCAAGGACGTGGCAAAAGGCGCGTGGTACTCAAAAGCGGTTTCCTTCATCTCCGCCAGGGAGATCACCACCGGCACGGGAGGCGGCAATTTCAGCCCGGATGCGAAGCTGACCAGGGGGCAGTTCATCGTCATGCTGCTGAAGGCGTACGGCATCGCCCCCGATGCAAACCCGCAGGACAATTTCGCGGACGCGGGCAATACCTGGTATACCGGCTACCTGGCCGCGGCCAGGAGGCTTAAAATATCCGCGGGCGTGGGCGGCAACGTGTTCGCACCCGAAAAGGAAATCACCCGCCAGGAGATGTTCACTTTGCTGTACAACGCGCTGAAGGTAATAGGACGGCTGCCTGAAGGCGATTCCGGCAAAAGGCTTTCCGATTTCAGTGACACAGGCGAAATCGCCCCCTGGGCGAAAGAGGCTATGAAGCTGCTGGTGGAAACCGGCACCATCGTCGGCAGCGGCGGCAAACTTTTGCCTCAGGACACCACCACCAGGGCGCAGATGGCCCAGGTACTGTATAACTTGCTCTCAAAATAAAAGGACACATGCAGCAAGGAACTAAAGCTTGGCAATATGCAGATCCGGCACTCATATGCCGGATCTGCGGCAAAGGCAAATACTGAGGATAAGGTTAAGGAACGGCCTGAAACAGAGCTTTATCAACATGAGGCCGCGGCAGCCATCCGCAGGCTGGAGGCCGGGAAAAACAGGCATACCCCCATTATCGCCGTCACCGCCGGCGATACCCCTGAGGAAAAGGAAATGAGCCTTGCCGCCGGCATGGACGATTACATAAAAAAGCCCGTCCTGCTGGACGCCCTGTCCGGGACGCTGGTGCGCTGGCTGCCGGGCGCCGTGAAAAACGGGCGGCAGGTTTTGGGGGGCGCTTTCGCCGAAACCGCCGCAAGCCGGGTTATTCTCCCCTCCTTTGTGCCGGAGGGGAAAAAGGCGGAGCTGCTGCAAACGGTGGGCGCGGACCCGGCGCTTTTGTCCCGGGTGCTGGCCGCCTTCCTGCGGGATATGCCGGAAAAGCTTGCCGCGCTGGAAGCCGCCCTGAAGGAAAAAGACGCCCCCCGTGCCCGGCTGCTCTCCCACGGGATGAAATCAAGCGGGCAGTTTGTTGGAGCCGCCTCCTTCGCCGCCCTATGCGGGGAGATGGAGGAAAAGGCCGTCGCCGGCGCCCTCGAGGGGGCCGATGAGCTGGCGGAAAAGATCCGCCGGGAACTTGTAAAAATTCAAAAAGAACTGGCACAGTAGCAGAGGCCAGAATTCAGTAGTCAGAATTCAGAATTTAGGAGTCGGAATTCTATATTCGATATATATCATTAGAAAAACACTCTATTATTCTGCCCTGAAAATAGATCGTCGCCATTTTCCTCCCGCTGCTGGTGCCGCTTTGGCGGCGTGGGGGTCTGACTCCTGACTTCCGACTCCTGATCCCTGTCTCCTGAAAAAATCTACCTTCCCTAAAGGTAAAAAGGGATAGAGCCTAAAGGTTGACCTGCTATAATATTCCGGACGCAAAATGAATTGTTTGAAAAAGGCATTGTGACGA
The DNA here is from genome assembly GCA_013314855.1 of Bacillota bacterium. Classification (NCBI taxonomy): domain Bacteria; kingdom Bacillati; phylum Bacillota; species Bacillota bacterium. The sequence continues at coordinate 4,979 of JABUEW010000004.1, forward strand.
TTGCCTTTGCAAATTAAGAAGGGAGGAATAATATATGAATTGCAGACGACACAGGAAAAGAAGGACCAGTTCTTTTCTTGTCCTATTTCTTGTCCTGTTGCTGACGGTGAATCCAGTTATGCCTGCCAAGGCATACGCGCTTCCGTCAGTAGAGGATCTGGTCAACGAAGCTCTTGAACAAACGGGCATGAAGGATTTGGCGGACGATGTGGCCGAGACTCTGGAAGACGCCGTGAACGGCACTTTGCCGGTGTTGGAGAAAGTACCGGAAATGGTCATGGACGACACCAAGGCAAAAGCGGAAGATGCGGCAGCGCAGCTCTCCGTGATCATGCCGGTGCTGCGGGAAATTGCGGAAACCGGAAACGTTGTCACTGAAATTCTGGGCGCCGTACCCATTGACTTCGACATTGATGTTGCCGTGCCCATGCCGGGAGACTTGGGCAGCGACATAGGAGCGAAAGCCTGGGCGAAGAAGCAGGGGGATTACCTTTCACTGTGCATATGGGTGGACGGCCCCGGCCGCAGCCAGGCCATTTTCGGCATCGCCAACGACGACCCTCTGGGCGGGGGGAACGCGCCTCATTTTGAGAACCCCGGGCACATAACCACTGCTTTCTATGACATAACCCCCAATGGGCGTGACTATGTCCATGCCCGGCTTCCTTTAGGGATGGATATGCCCACGGTATATGCGCGCGGCTATATCCCCTGGGGGTCTAGGGATGAGCAGTACATTAAGGTTGAAATCGGCGGCATGACCGACACCCAGGTAAACCTCAACTTTGAAGTAAGCCTAAAGGGGACGGCGGACGCGGAGGTCTCCATCGAGGGCGAGGCCAAAGCCAGCTTCTCGGTGGGCGTATCGCCCCAGGAGGCGCAGAAGGTCGCCAACCGGACCATGATCACCATGAATAAGGCCCTGATCGCCGAGACGGAAAAGGGTGAACTCGGCCCCGAGGCGGCGGCCAGGGTCATCAAGGCGGCCATTGGCCAGTTGAAAGCCTGCTCCGCTGAAAACCCCGGGGCCATCGGTTCGGTTACCCTGGGCGTGGATATCGCCGGGCTGGTGGGGCTGGGAGTGGCGGATTCCGTCTGGCCGGGCATCAGCGCTTCCGGCGGGCTGTATCTGGAATTGCCCCTGGACGCGGCGGCAAACATCGGGCTCGACGCTTTGGAAGGTTTACTGGAAAATGCGGAGCTGATGACCAACGATATCCACCGGATTGCCTCCTGTGTGTTAAGCGGCGATCTCAGCAGCGAAACCCTGAATGAAGTGACCGCGAGGCTCCAGAATTCCTGGGAAAACGGCGCAAAACCGGTATTTGAAAATATAGTCAATGATACTGTAGGGGCCGTTGCCCAAACCAGCGTCGGCATTTCCTTATCCCTTGACCTGGCGGGAGAAGGCAGCACCTCTGGCGGCGGCGACGGCGGCACTGAAAGCTCCTTCAACCTCTTTGCCGCCGATGCTTCAATTCCCGGGGGAGAGGCTTTGGTGGCGGCTGCCAACGGAGAATTCATCAGCGATACTGTCGAAGGCCTGGCCCTTTTCCTGGGCAACATGCTGAGCGGCAATGTGGACCGGGATGTGCCGGACCAGCTTGACAGGCTGGACGAAGTGGTTGACAACCTTGCGGAGGGAACGGTGCTGAGACTCGACATCTGCACGCCCCTCTATGTCCAGCTTACCGCGGAGCTTTCGGCCAAACCGCTGGTCGAGGCGTCCAAAACCAGTATCGAATACCTCAGGGGACTAAGCCGCGCCATGCTTCAAGCCGCCAGGGAAGGCAGCCTGGAACCGTTGCGGAACATCGAAAATTACATCCAAGGCGGCACGGAACACCTGCTTGATTTCATCAAGAGCATCAGCGGGTCCATGTTCGGCCTTGACCTCGGTATTGGCGCCAGCGCCGACCTGGGAGCCGAAGCGATGGTGACGGTGGACGGCGGGGCCTCCGTGTACATGGAAGCCAACCCCGAAATGATCTTCTTCGTGACCTCCCTGGGCGAGCTGCAGTTTGACGACGTGACGGGCCTGGCGCAGGCGGGCATTGACATCTCGGTGGGCGCCAGCGGCGGCGTCAACCTGGGCGAGGGCGTGGAGCTGGGGGTTCAAGGCGGCGCCAGCGTGGATACCAGCCTGCTCAAGCTGCTCCTGGAGGAGCATCACGGTCCCATTGATGATCTCTATACCGTAAAAAGTTCGTCCAACGCCAACCTGGGCGAGCTGACCGTAACAGTCGGCGGGCAGCAGCGCAACCTGATACCGGAGCTGAACGACACTGATACCAGCTACACCGCGTATGTTCCCTACAACACCAATCTTGTCACCGTTGAGGCAAAACCCCAGAACCCAGGCGCAAAAGTGAGATTTTGGAGCCTGGATACGAATCGGTACACGGAAGACCTCAACGGATACAACATGTTGGTACCGATCACCGTATGGGCGGAAGACGGGACGATGAAGGAATACCAACTGTCGGTGCTGCAGGGTCCTTCCATCAAGCTCAGGTCCCTGAGTTCGCCGAACGATTCCGTATACTTTAGGCCTGACCAGTTTAGTCCTGACCAGAACAATTATGTTATCAACGTACCTTTATATCGCACCGATATTGAGTTCGTTCCGGTACTGGACAACATCAAAGCCACCCTCAAAGTGAACGGCGTGCCATGGTCCAGCGGGCAAACTTTCAAAGCCCCCCTCAATGTGGGAGAAAACATCATTACCTTTGAGGTCGGCGACTACATGGACACCAACACCTACACGGTCAAAGTGAACCGGGCTCCGTCCAGCGACGCCACGCTTGCCTATCTGAGCGTTAACCAGGGCACACTGGATCCGGCCTTTGACATATACACGAGATCCTATACCGTGAGTGTCGATGAAGATGTCGCCAGTATTGCTATCTACGCCGATGTTAACGAGCCCCACGCGACGGCGACCCTGTACAAGGTGGACGGAAATCAGCGTGAAGAACTGCAGTCCCAGCTCTACGGCATTCGCAAAACTGTTGATATCCAGCCGGGAGAGAACAGCTTCGAGATTGTCGTCACCGCCCAGGACGGTACAACCAGGGAAACTTATAGCCTCAAGGTCTTCCGGACAAATGTGCCGCTCAAAAGGCTGGCGGTCAGGATAGGCGATGGGGCAGGCGCTCAAAACATGGAACTAACTCCCTCTAGCTTAGGCCATGGTTTAGATTTAAACAATGACTCCAACGTCTATATAACCGCAGAGCCCATAAGCGAGAACGTAAAAGTCTATATAGGAAATACAGTGGTCACCAAAGAAGATGGGTGGACGGCAAATCTTGGGCAAATCCGCGAAGACCAGCAGGTGTCGATTCCCATCACAGTCAGAACATTAGCCGACCTAAAGCGGACCGATTATGTAATCAGATTTAATTCATCAAACTATGAAGATCGCCTGGAGAGTATCAGGTTTGTATACAAAGACCAATCCGGCAACGATCAAACAGTCGTGCCGTCATCCGGCACGGACGGGTTCCATGCGGAGGTGCCTTCCTACGTAGATCGGATTAAGGTATATGCAACGCCCAAATATACAGGTAACAACCCTGCTTACACTTTCGTAAGTCATATGATTGACTATGCCGGTTCGACTGTCTTTGTCGACCACAGTGTTCCGGGCGTAACCGTTTCCCTTGGATTCGGAATGAACACTATTCCAATAACCGTCGTTGCCGCAAACGGCAATACCTCGACATATAATCTTTACGTTACGCGGCCAACACCTCCGGAAATGATTGCCGATCTTACCAGCATTTCTGCTAACTGCGGAAGTTTTGACCGTGCTTTCGATCCGCAAATTACAAGTTATGTCCTCACCATCCCGTATCAGCCGGACGAAGACGCCAATTCAACCACGTACCCGGGGTGGCCGAGTGAGGTTGAAATTAGGCTTGCATGCGCGTCAAATGGTTCGACATTCCAGGTGCCTACACAATATGTCACGAGGAAATACTCGGTTCACGGTGAGGGCGGCTTCGTAAATCCATTATTATATGAGATCCATGTGGAAAACATATATACATTTGACCCTATCCCTGTGCAGTTTTCCGTTACCTCTCCGAACGGACAGGTGAGCAAGGTCTACAACATTACCATCCAGCGCTCCCCTTCTGCGAACGCCTGGTTGGACCCTAACAGCGGACTGCAGGTAAGCATAGACAAGGACAGCATAGGAGGCTTGAATCCAGATTACTACATTTTCAACCTAGCCTACACCGTCAATGTGGGCAGCGAGGTGGATAAAATCTACCTTCGCGCCAAACCCATGTACCCCGGAGCATCTCTGACCATCAACGGGGCTACAGCGGAATATCAATACGATGATGTCAACTATCCATATCCAGTACAGTACTGCGAATGGCGGGAAGTGCCCCTCAGCGCGGGAGCGAATAAAGTTGAGGTTGCAGTCACCGCGCCGAACGGCAAAAACACCAAGACCTATACCGTCACGGTAAACCGCGCGGCGCCGCCCGACACCGTGCCGCCTTCCATCGGAGTTCCGGGGAACATCACGGTTGAGGCGACTTCTTCCGCCGGGGCGGTCGTCAACTTCAATGCCAGGGCCATCGACGCCGTGGACGGCGAAGTGCCTGTGACCTACAGCAAAGAACCGGGGTCCGTATTCCCGCTGGGTGACACCGCCGTAACCGTCACCGCCCAGGACCAGGCGGGCAACACCGCCACAGCCGGCTTTACTGTCAAGGTGCAGGACACCACTCCGCCGTCCTTTGGGCCCGTGGGGGATGTAGAAGTCGACGCGGCCGGTTCCGGCGGCGCGGCGGTTAATTTCTCCGCTACGGCCACAGACCTGGTGGACGGTCCGGTTGAGGTCATGTATTCAAGGACGCCGGGCTCCGTATTCCCGGTGGGAACTACCAGGGTAACCTGTATGGCGGAGGATTCGAGGGGCAACGCGGTTATTAAAACCTTCAATGTGACCGTTATAGGCCAGACAGTAGAAAATGCCGTTATTTCTTCGGATGCTGCGGATTTTGACAAAAATATCGCCAACCAGGCGGATGTGGAAACCACCATCACCTGGAATAGCGCCACAGCCGTTACCGATGTTAAGAAGGCCGGAGCCTCCATTGGAATGGAAAACTATGCTGTAAACGGAAATATCCTGACTATAAAGAAGGAGTACCTGGCAACTCAGCCCACAGGCGGCCTTGTGCTGACGGTGGAATTCGACAGGGGCAATGCGGCGACGCTGGCTATCAATATACTCGATACGACACCGCAAATCATCAGCGCAACCATCAGCCCGACGACAGTGACTTTCGATCTGGATAGCCCCGGCGACGTAAGCACGACCATATCCTGGGGCAGCGCAGCTACCGTCACTGATGTGGTCTATGGCTCAGTTTATTTGACATCGCCTGCGGATTATAACGTTAGCGGGAACATCCTGACCATAAAGGAAACCTACCTCTCCGGACTAAATCTGACCGAAGGGAATTCCATAGACTTTGAAATCTCGTTTGATGCGGGAGACAGCGCAGTACTGACAGTTAACGCTGTCAGCAGCTACGTGCCGTCCGGTGACGCTGCTTTAAGCGATCTGAAAGTGGGCGGAGAAACCGTTGCGGGCTTTGTATACAAACAGTATGAATACACTGTCCAGCTGCCATACGGCACTCAGCCCGGCAGTCCGGCAGCCTTCGTCAGCGCAACGCCGAATGACTCCAGGGCAAACGTGCGCATCACTCAGGCCGCATCCCTGCCCGGAGCAGCTATGGTGGAGGTCACTGCCGAGGACGGCACTGTGCTGACCTACACCATACACTTTACTGTGGCAGAGCCACCGCTATCCTCCAATGCAAGCCTAAGCGGGCTGACATTGAGCGCCGGGAGCTTGAGCTTCGCGCCGGATACGGTAAGCTATACACTAAGCGTAGCCAATGGAGTAACAAGCACAACGGTTACCCCTGTTACAGCGGACGCAAATGCCAGGGTGCAGGTGAACGGAAAGGATGTTGAAAGCGGTCGGCCCTCCGAACCCATAGCACTTAAAGTCGGTAGCAACACGATTGTTATTGTGGTTACGGCACAGGACGGTGTAACCGCCAGGACATATACAGTCACTGTGAACAGGGCGGCAGCGCCAAGTGGAGATAGGGATGATGACAAAGGCAGTGGCGGAACCCCAACCCTTCAACCCCAGCCTGCGCAACCTCCGGCAGCAACTGTTGGCGGGTTGAAGACCGCCGCAAGTGTGGATGCAGCTACGGGTACCGTAAAAACAGAGCTTGATGCCGATACTCTGAATATGGCCCTGGAAGGCGCACTGACAGGTGATGACGGGAAAAAGACATTGGAAGTTGAACTGTCCAAGTCGGCTACGGGAAGCTACAATGTGGAATTTCCGGCATCGGCCCTTTCCAATCCGCATGCTGATATAAACATTGAAATCAAAACTGATGCAGGCACAGTTACACTTCCGGGCAACATGCTTGCTGGTACAGGATTTGAAAATCAGGGTGATGTAGGCTTGACAATTAAAAATGTTGATAAGTCAACTCTCCCGGAGGAGGTTAGAAACGCCGTAGGCGATAAACCGGTGATACAGCTGGGCCTTACAGTTGATGGCGAGCAAAAGGCTTGGAACAACCCGGACGCTCCGGTGACGGTAAGCATTCCCTATACGCCGACGGCGGCGGAGCTGGCCGATCCCGAGCATATTGTGGTCTGGTACATCGACGGCAGCGGCAACGTGGTCTCGGTGCCCAACGGGCGCTACGACCCGGCCACCGGCACCGTGACCTTCACCACCACCCATTTCAGCCACTACGCCGTGGCATACGTGCACAAGACATTCGGCGACTTAGGCGGCGCGGAATGGGCCAGAAAACCCGTTGAGGTTATGGCCTCCAAGGGAATCATCAAAGGAACAGGAAAGGATACCTTCTCCCCCGCTGCCAATATCACCAAGGCCGATTACCTGGTGCTGCTGATCAAGACCCTGGGACTGACGGCGGAATTCGACGGCAACTTTGACGATGTGGAGCCGGGCGCCTACTATTATGAAGCCGTGGGGATCGCTAAAAAGCTTGGCATTGCCGCGGGCAACGGGAACAACCGGTTCAATCCTAAGGAAAGCATCTCCCGTCAGGACATGATGGTGCTGACAGCCAGGGCACTGGAGAAATTCAGGGGATTGAAGGCTGTGGACGCCAACGGTCTGCTGGATAAATACAGCGACAAGGGAGACATCGCCGGCTATGCGGCCAATAGCCTGGCCACACTGGTTAAAGAAGGCCTGATCAAGGGCTCCGGGGACAGGCTGAACCCCCGCGCAAATGCCACAAGGGCGGAAGCAGCCGTGTTCCTGTACCGGATCTACAATAAATACTAAAGATAAGCTTCACCAATGGAAATAAGCTAATACCTTGAGGCCGCGGTAAAAAAGGACTGCGGCCTCAAGCATTATCTCCGCCTTTTTCTAAAAGAAATGCTTTTGTTCCAAGCGGTCCAGGCTCACCTATAAGCTGGAACTTCTTCGTTAACATCAACATAATATCCGTGACAAGGGCAAACCTGCCTAAAGGCCGGGACGCAAAGCCATAGGGTCTAAGGTGCTAAAAAGCGCTATGACAGCCTGGTTGCCGCAAAGACTGTGTAATTAAACCTGCCCTTTTTAGCGGCGGGTTTTTTGTTTGCCAAGGCGGATAATTTTCGGCAAAATACGACACTCATGTGAATCTTGGCACTGTTTAAAAGCATCGGGAGGGCTGACACATGAAAAAATCTATTGAGAGGTTGGAGTAACTGAATTTGCGTGCTATCAAGGCATCTGCAGCGCAAGAATTATCTCCCTCGGTTGGAATATGCACCTTCCAGCCTTATGGCTTTATGTGCGTTCATTAGATTTTTCATTTGGCAGTCCAGCTCATATTGATCGGAAAACCGCAGTCTGCAACTCGCAGATTGCGGTTTTCTTTTTGACAAAAATCTTATATTTTCGACTGAAAACAACAAATAGACGCCTTGCCCAATCGGCAAGGTGCCGCTCCCCTCCGCTTGTTCTTCATTTTCCGGATTAAAAAATCTCGAAATGGAGGACAAGCTCATGGAAGAACAGGAGAGCAAGTATACATTGCTGGTTAACAAAAAGCGCGTCGCCGTGGGCAAAGAGGTATATAAGGCCTACTACCGGCAGAAGGAGCGCGAAGCGTATCTGGACAAGCTCGCCGGCAAGCACAACATATCCTTTGAGGAATGCGAGGAAAAAGGCATTCAGGTGGATTACCTGTTATCCCGCGCGGAAGAATCCATAGAGGAGGGCGTCATCAAGAAGGAAATGCTTAAAAAGCTGGCGCTGTGCCTGGAAACGCTTTCCGAGCAGGAACGGCTGCTGATTTACGCGCTGTTTTTCCAGGGGAAAAGCGAGCGCCAGTTGTCGGCGGAAACGGGGACGCCGCAAAGAACTATCAACGATAGAAAGCGCAGGATTCTCCTGAAGCTGAAAAAACTTTTGGAAAAATAAAAAATAAATCCGCTCAACCCCCTCATTTTTTTCCTTAAAGAAGTGAGGGGGTTTTTTTATTCCCCCATTGCTCTTTGAAAAAAGCTGGCTTTAAGCCGTCCATATCCAGCGGCTCAAATACGTTAGCCGTTCAGCCGGAAACGGAAAGCGACATTGGCAGGCACGCGAAGACTGCCTGCGGATCAGTCAAGGCGATCCGTAAAAACGATGGCATCAAAGGCGACGAGCGAGAAATGCCTGGACATAAAACAGTCTGTGGTGGACTGTATCGCGTTGACCTGAACGGCCTATAATGATACTCCCGCATAGTCGAGGTTAGGTCCCAGAGTGCGGCCCGGAGGCTCTCGGGGAGGTGGAATTCCTGTGATATCCGCTGACCACGGATAGTTTGCGCCGCTGCCATTGGTGCTTGGGGAGCAGTGTCGAATTAAGCACATCGTCTGAAGCCGTTTATTCAGACCTGAAATGAAGAACAAGCGAAAACGCTTTGATCTTAGAAACTATGCGGCGGGACGGCCACGCCCCGCCGCATCCTTGTAGGATCAAACCATATATTAACGGGAGGCATGAAAAATATGGATGAAAAGAAACGAGCATGGCTTTACTGCCGCATCGACGCTCCGGAGGACGAGCATGGCCGCCTCAAAGGGCAGCAGAAAGAACTCGAGGACTACGCCGAGCAGATGGGGTTTGAAGTGGTCGGAGTCTCCCAGGACACCGGCAGCGGCCTGAATTTTGCCAGAAACGGCCTTGCCGAGGTAATCGAGGCTGCGGCTGAAGGCAAGATGGATGTGCTGCTTATTGTAAATCTCTCCCGCCTGGGCAGGGATACCGTAAAAACAATGGATTTCATCCGGGGATTGAACCAGCTTGGAATCGGACTCTATTCCCCGCTGGAGGGTGAAATCAAGCTGACGCGGCTTGAGGAAACGTATGGCGGCCTTGCCGCCATGAGAATGGAATAAGGAGGAAGCTGGTATGAACGAATCTGCCGAAAGAATCAGCGCCAACGCCGACTATATCGGAATTCTCAATGCTTTGAACTGGCTGGTTTCCACCGGTAAGATCACCGCCGAGGACGGCAGAAAAACCGCCTCGCGTATTGCCGAACAATTGGGAGCCTCCATCTTCATTGTTTACCGCTATTGGGTATAGCTATGACGCCGGTTGTGTGGTAGTGTATGTTGTTGACAAGAAAGGAGGCGAAAAGCCGTGAAAACAATCCAAAATACTGTTGGCGGAGCACTGGCGGGAGAACTTCAACCGGAAGCTCCCAGGGTTATTGTAATCAATCCGACCGTTCAGGCCCAAAAAGACAAGCTGCGCATCGCGGCATACGCCCGTGTCAGCAGCGACTCCGACGACCAGCTGAACTCCTTCGCGGCGCAGGTGAGCCATTACACCACGCTGATCCGGGAAAACGAGAATTGGGAACTCGTCGACATTTATGCCGACGAGGGCGTCACAGGACTGCGGATGGATAAGCGGGAGGATTTTCAGCGCCTTCTCCGCGACTGCCGCAAAGGGAAAATCGACCGAATCCTGACCAAATCCATCTCGCGGTTTTCCCGGAACACAAGGGAGTGTCTGGAAACCATCCGGGAACTCAAATCCCTTGGCGTGACCATTTATTTTGAAAAGGAACACATCGATACCGGAGAAATCAGCAACGAGATGCTGCTGACCTTTTTCTCCGGCAACGCCCAGCAGGAGTCCATGTCCATATCGGGAAACATGCGGTGGAGCTATCAGCACCGCATGAAAAACGGCAAATTCATTACCTGCAAAGCGCCCCTCGGATACCGGCTGCAGAGCGGAACCCTGCAAATCCATGAGCAGGAAGCTGAAATCGTTCGCTATGTTTTCAACAGCTATCTGAACGGAAAAAGCAAGGACGAAATCGCAGATGAACTGACTGCGCAGGGCGTCCCCACAAGGGACGGAAAAGACAGGTGGCACTACAGTACGATAGACTATCTCCTGAAAAATGAACGGTATGCAGGCGACGCCCTGCTGCAAAAACGGTACACCACCGCCGTCCTGCCGTTCCAGAAAAAGCGCAACAAAGGCGAGAAGGACAAATACTATGTCAAATACTCGCATCCCGCAATTATCTCCCGCGATATTTTCGAAAGGGCGCAGGAGTTGAACCAAAGCAGGAATATCCCTACCATGTCGAAACGCTCGATGTATCCGCTGAGCAAAAGGATTCGATGCGGAGAGTGCGGGTCGCTTTTCAAAAGGAAAACCTGCAACGGAAAAACCTACTGGGTATGCCACAACCACAATAAAGGCAAATCTAACTGCACTGTAACCCAAATTCCGGAGCCGGAGATCTACGGAGCATTCCTCCGGCTGTACCACAAGCTAAAGCTGAACTATGATAAAATTTTATCCCCCATGTTGGACCAACTGCAGGCGCTCAAGCGACACCGAAACTTAAGCAATCTGCAGGTGGTCGAGCTGAACCGGCAGATCGCGGAACTCACTGAGCGGAATCATGTGCTGAACGGACTGAAGTCCAAAGGCATCATCGATTCCGCTCTTTTTATATCCCAAACCGACGAGCTGAGCAGAAAAATCCGCGCCTTAAAAGCAGAGAAAAACAAGCTGATGGAAAAGGATGAGGACGACAGCGCCATCACCGAAACCAGGAGCCTGATCGAAATCCTGGAGGACGGACCGGAGCATCTGAGCGGTTTTGACGAAACGCTCTTTGACAGCATAGTGGAGCTGGTTACCGCCGAGTCCGGCGAACGGCTGAAATTCAAGCTGATAAACGGTCTGGAGCTTGCCGAACCCATAGAAAGGACGGTGCGGTAGCATGAAAAACCGATACATCCCATTCGGATACCGGCTTTCTGAAGGAGTCATCGTACCTCATGACAGGGAAGCGGAAATGGTGCGGCTGATCTTCCGGCAATACATATCCGGCGAGTCCTACGGCCGGATCGCCGCCATGCTGGAAAAAGCGGGGCAGCCCTATAGCGAAGGCTCCTCCCGCTGGAACAAGAATATGGTGGGACGCATCCTGCAAAACCGGAAATATACCGGACAGGACGGATATCCCAAACTGGTCACGGAGGACGAGTTCAGACAGTCCGCCCTGCTCCAGCAGGCAAAATATACCCGCAAGGATATACATACGGCTCTGGAGATTACAGCCCTGAAAAGGAAAGTATTTTGCAGAGAATGCGGAAGCCCTTATGAAAGGATTCTGGACAACCGGACCGGGGAGAAATGGAAATGCAAAAATACCGGGTGCCGCCGCACGACAAAAATCACCGACACCCTGCTGACCGGGCAGATCATCTCCCTGCTGAACCTTGCCGTTGAAAATCCGCAGCGCATCGAAATCCCGGCCATTGAAAGCCGATGCCATGACCTCGAAATCACAAGGCTGACCAACGAGATCAACCGGGAACTGGACAAGACGGACTGCGACGAGGAATACGCCAGAATCCTGATCATAGCCCGCGCCGCCGCCCAATACGAGAGCTGCCCGGAAGGTCTCCTGCCGCAAAAGGCGCGGGAAATCAAAGCGGCCTTTGAAAGCCGTAAACTCCTGACACAGTTTGATGCGGAGCTGTTCGAATGCGCCGTGGACGCGGTCGTCGTCCAGCCGGACGGAACGGTCTCCCTGAAGTTAAAAAACGGACAGAGCCTTGAAAACAGGCCGGAAAGGAGAGCAATGCCATGCTGATGGCACAAAGCGATTTACAACCGCAAGAAAAGCAAATTATCATCATCCCCGCCAATCCCCTCGTAGCCCAAAACAGGACATTCCCCCGGCAGCTTCGCGCCGCCGCATACTGCAGGGTCTCCACCGACCAGGAGGAACAGCTCACCAGCTACGAGGCGCAGGTGGCTTACTATACCGACAAGATCATGAGCAACCCAGAATGGACGCTGGCAGGCATATTCGCAGACGAAGGCATCACGGGGACATCGGTAAAAAAGCGCACCAACTTTCTGAGAATGATCCGTCTGTGCAGGAAGGGCAAGATTGATATCATACTGACCAAGTCTATCAGCCGGTTTGCGAGAAACACGGTAGACTGCCTGAACTACATCCGGGAACTCAAGGAGCTGGGGATAGCGGTCATTTTTGAAAACGAAAACATCAACACCATGAAAGCGGACACCGAAATTATTATCACCATGCTGGCAGGCTTCGCCCAGGCGCAGAGCGAGTCCATCAGCCAGAACGTCCGCTGGGGCAAGCGCCAGAGCTTCAAAAGCGGAAAGGTATCCTTCCAGTATTCAAGAATCTACGGATACGAAAGGGGCGAGAATGATAAGCCCAGGGTGGTCCCCGAACAGGCGGCTGTAGTGCGGCGGATATTTCAAAGCTATCTTGCCGGAAGCAGCGTGCCTGATATCAAGCGGATGCTGGAAGCGGAAGGCATCGCCGCGGCGGGAGGAAAGCCCCAATGGTCCGTCGGCGCCCTGCAGTACATGCTCCGGAACGAGAAATACTGCGGCGACGCCCTCCTGCAAAAGACCTTCGTGGAAAACTGCATCAGCAAGAAAACGAGGAAAAATAACGGCGAGCTACCCAAATACCTGGTTCAAAACCACCATGAGGCGATCATCGACCGTACGCTTTTTGAGAAAGTGCAAGCGGAAATCGCCCGCCGTGCCGGAAAGCGGAAGGTATCCGACAAGACCAGCAAAACCGGACAGTCCAAATACAGCGGAAGGTACGCCCTGACCGAGCTTCTTATCTGCGGCAACTGCGGTACTCCCTACAAGCGGGTGACCTGGTCAAAGCGGGGCAAGAAAAAGATCGTGTGGCGGTGCATCAGCCGGTTGGACTACGGCACGAAATACTGCAAAAGCTCCCCCACCGTCGATGAAGAAAGGCTTCAGGCAGCGGTGCTGAAAGCCATCAACGCCATGATGAGCAATCGGGAACGGCTCATCGGTATCCTTAAAACCAATCTGAAAATCACGCTTTCTGAAAAAAGCAGCGGCGCGACCAATCCATACGCAATCGAAAACCGCATCCGCGAGCTGCAGGACAGCATGATGGAGTTGGTGGCGGTCGCGGCAAAGGCGGGAAACGCCGAAAGCTACGAGGACAAGTTCAGAGAAATTTCGGAGGAAATCAAATCCCTGCAGAAAACACTGGAGCAATACCAGGCGGAGCAAAACGGTCCGGATGAACTCGCCAGGCAGATGGATGACATCTGCAAGGCGCTGGAAGACGCCCCCTTTGAAATAACGGAATACAGCAACAACATTGTGCGGCAGTTTATCGACACCATCAAGGTGGTGAATGAAGATAAGCTGCTCTTTATTTTCAAAGGCGGCATTACGATGGAACAACCGCTCACAATATAGGATATCCCGATGTGGAGTGAATAACAAAACCATCTTAGCGGAGCAAAGCAGCTCCGTTATTTCCATTGAAATAAGCTGAATATGAATGATACAAGTTTTTCTGCTTTGTTAAGTTGAGTGCTCCGGAACTATTTATGTAGAATAGATTGGATTGTCAATTACTTGTTCAATTTGTCCGAGTATATAATGAAATAGCAAAACGAAGATCCATACCAACCATTTGATGTTTTTATCAATAATATAGTGACATCTTTTTTTACCTAACTTTCCAAAAATAAAATGTCGAAAACTGTCGTGTCATTGTAGAAGAAGATGACGTGGCAGTTTTTGTATTATGGTGAGACAGATATATTCCCTTGTTGTTGAATCAGGTAGTTCAACGACGTGAATAGGATGGGATTTAAAATTGCAGATAGTATAATCTGCAAGATGTATAAACAACTGCCTTGCGTGACATTATTTAACGTTAACAGAATGGAGACCTTTATATGATACAATCGAAGTCAACATTATATAAAAACAACTTCTGGCTGCTTGCTTTGGAAGGCACTTTTGTTATGGCAGCAATAAGCTTCTTTAGCTCAAGCACAATCATACCAGTATTTATTAATACCATGACTAACAGTAAGCAGCTTGTTGGACTTACCATTACATTAGGCTCGTTTTTTATGTATCTGGGTCGTCTGCTTATAGGACCATTTATACCACACATAAAGAACCATGCAAAGTTTTCTACAACCCTAATGTTTATGACTCGTCCTATACTATTGCTGCCCGCACTTTTTATTTTCATTGGGCTAACTAAGGCATCTGTTATCGCATTGATAGCAGCATATGCGATTTTCTGGCTTTGTGATGGCGCAGTAGTCCCCCCTTGGTCTGAGGTGCTTGCCAATACTGTGGATGAGCAAAGGCAAGGGAGGCTCCTGGGCTGGCAGATGTTATTAGGAGGTCTAGCGGGCATAGGAAACGGTGCTCTCATAAATATACTCCTTGCAAATCCTCAGTTTGATATAAAACTTGCGTTCGGTTGGATTTTTCTAATCGGAGGGATATTTTCCGTCCTTTCCTGTGTAACGATGGCTTTTGTAAAAAACGCACCTCATCCTCACAAAACTGGTAAGATTGATATAATTGGTTATTATAAAGGGCTGCCTAAATGCTTAAAAAGTGAAAAGGATTACGCACGCATGATGGGGATACAATTCATGTTTCTAACAGCTGCTATGTGCACTCCGTTCACAATACTATTTGCCAGTGATCAACTTAAAATGCCACAGAACATGATCGCATTGCTCATTCTCGCTCAGACCTTAGGTGCACCGATTGGAGGTTGGATGTGGGGCCAGATATGCGACCGTATAGGGGCGCACAACGGCATCAAACTGGCAGGTGCAAATATACTGCTGATAGCTTTTCTATCCCTGCTTGCTTTTGTTTTAGAAGCTCTAAATCCAATGATTATTATGCTCCCGGTTTTGTTTTTAGCCGGTATAAGTAGTGGTGTATGGTCATGTTATTATATATACACAGTACAGGTAGTCAGTCCTGAATCACGTCCCTCCTGCCTGGTATTATCATGTGTTATTACGCTTCCAGCCTCATTTGCCAGCTACGTTGCCGGTTACATATTAGAAATGTTTGGCTTTGCTGTGCTATTCTTCATATCTATCATATTGACGCTTGTCGGTATGACTCTTGCATGGAGGCTGAGGCCAAGCAAGACGGTGGTGGCTGAAAAAAATGCTCTCGAAATATAAGTAAGCACGTCTTAAATAATCGATTTGCAATAGAGGACTATTTTCCAAGTAAAAGACGTTATCAATGAAGTTGATCAGTGCCCTTATCGATACGTGAAAGTATGACCAAAGAACGAAAAGTATTATGACCAAAGAACAAGAGGGCAAGCTTTGAAGCTTGCCTCTAGTTTGATTATTATTTACCGGTAAGTGTGTAGTCGTTCGATCAGGCCTTCTCTGAGTACCTGAGAAAAGTTGATACCTTGCTGAACCGCACGGTCATTGAGCCAACTCGGTATCGTCACCGTCTTTTTGACTGATCGTTCGAAATGTGTCCGTGCATATTCATCGACATCGACCGAGACAAGGCTTACAAAAGCCTCAACATAATCATCATATTCGGCTGCCGGATCTATATTGTTAAGCTCAGAAGGAGCAGGGACTTCTTCGCCTTCCTTCTTCGCCGTATAGAGGTACCCAGCCAAGCAGTCGATAGCCATTTCCATCGCCTGTTCTAACGTTTCCCCGTCGGTTGCCAAGTGTCCAAGATCGGGAAATATGACCGAGTAGCCACCGGACTTCTCTTTGTAGAAGCAGGCTGGATAAACGGATAACATAGCAACCACCTTTCTTTCTTTACAAGCCTTTCCATAAGGCTCGCCAGATTATAATTGACAGGCAGGGCAAGGGGCTATTACTTCAACCCTGCCTGCTTGAGAACAGAGTTAACAACCGCCGGTTTTATATCGCCGCGATGGTTAGGTATAGTAACCTTACCGGGCTTTGTTGGATGCTTGTAATGAATGTGAGATCCGACACTCGACTTTCGCACCCAGCCGTCGGCTGTTACTATTTTCTCCAATTCTCGAAATGTCATGCACAACACCCCTTGCATTAATATTATATCTTTTGATACGTACAGTGTCAATACGTATTAAATTGGCCCAGGTACATTTTCTTTCTATGACCCATTATATTCCGGAAAGATGCCACAGGTCTTAAAGAGCCTGTAAATTCACTTCGGGGCAAATCAAACTCACTCCTCGTCGGATTAACAGGCTCTACAAGTCTTTCGCACTATTTCGCTCATTATATGGGTCATGTGCAAAAAATGCGCCCCGCCGCAAGGACCTGGTTGTAATATTATTGAAAATACTATATAATTAAATTGGAAATAGAGCATGGAGAGGAAAGCAATCTAATATGGATAAAGAAATGATTGTAGCGAAAATAAAAGATTACTTTAATAGTACGAAAAACATTAGTGCTGTGTATTTATTTGGTTCAGTTGCAAAAAACAAGAACAGAAAAGATAGCGACATTGACATTGCGGTATTATTCTCCGAAGGTATGGATATGGTTGAAAGATTTGATGAAAAATTGAGGATTGCTTCCGAACTTGAAAGTATATTTCATACAAAAGTAGATGTAATAGACTTGGAAAGCGCTGACCTGTTTTTTGTTCATAAAATTATGGAGGAGAAAATATTGATTGTTGACATGGAAGTAAATAGAAGAGTTAAGTTTGAAGTTGCACAGCGAAGGAATTTTTTCGATAGACAATACTTTTATAAGCTCTACCATGAATGTGCCATGAAGAGATTGGAGGAAATGGAGTAATATGGTGGATGTAAACGTAGTTCAGCGACGTTTGGTAGCATTGGAAGAGTACATAAATGATTTATTGGAAGTGAAAAATGAAATAAATTGGGATGTTTTTTCAACCGATAAAGTAATTAGAAGATATGTAGAACGTACGTTACATATGGCAGTGGAGGCCTGTTTAGATATAACAAATCATATAATTTCATATGAAGGTTATAGAGAACCCAGAGATAATAAAGATAGTTTTGAAATTTTAAAAGAACAGGGCATGATTTCAGAAGAATTAAGTGTACAGTTAAAAAAGATGGCTCAATTTAGAAATGTCATTGTACATGATTACCTTAGAATCCAGCCTGAAATTGTATATGCTATATTAAAAAAGAATGTTCCGGATCTCATAAGATTTGCAAAAAGTATAAAGAGCAGATTTATTGATTAATAAAGAAGCAGCCAGCCTTTGATCTTTTCGGAAATCTTTCAATCCTGGAAAATATTGGGCATCATTGACAAACAATAGATAAGGATGTATAATATTCATAAAGTGGTACAAGGCTTATAAATAAGGCAAAACTTATAGAAAAAAGCTGAATCCTCTTTGAAGAAAGAGGTACGGAGGAACCTTATTTGAGGGGTTAATCTGTTCCGGTACATATCGTGGTTTACACGTGGACTTTCAGGAATGGTAGGGTGCCTATTACCGAACCCGTCAGCTAACTCCGGAAGCTTAAATAGGAGGACAAAAACAAAATGTACAAATTAAGCAAGACCAACAAATTTACCAAAGTAAAAATGCCTTTAAGTGTTTTTACAGTCGTTCTACTTTTTATCCTTTATTCTCCCATTATATATGCAGATACCCTGAAAGAAGGAATAGTTAATGTCGAGTACCTTAATGTAAGGCAAAATCCCAGTACATCAGCCACAATTGTAGGTCAGCTTTTAAAAGATACTGAAGTGAAAATCAATGATAATTCTGGTGACTGGTATAATATTACATTTAACAATCTGACAGGGTGGGTATATGGAGATTACGTTACGGTAAAAGAAGCCTCAACGTCATCTTCCGGTGAATCTCCAAAACCTACAGGTTCTACTGGGGAAGAAGATAAGAAAACCGGGGTGGTAACGGCTACTGTCCTTAATGTAAGGGAAGGAGCCGGGACTTCTACAAAGGTAATAGCTCAACTGAACAATGGTATGGAAGTCAAAATCCTAGAAGAAGATAATACCAAAGACGCATTCTGCTGGTATAAGGTAAATTATGGAAACATAAATGGTTGGGTGTCTGGTGAGTACATATCATTTAAAAATGAGCCTATTGATGAAGGGGTCGTCAATGTCAGTGTTGCCAATGTCAGGAGCGGCCCAAGTTTAACCTCCGGTGTTGTTACCCAGCTAAAGAGCGGCAGTAAGGTCAATATTTATTCTTGGTATGGCGAGTGGTATAAGATAAAATTAGAAGATGGAAGTTTTGCCTGGATATTTGGAGAACTGGTAACTACAAGAAAGTCCTTGTTACCGAGAAGCAGTCTTGCCTCCAGAGGTGGAGCAACCGGTGGAGAGAGTTCCAGTTCCCTGGGACAGCAGATTGTAAATTATGCAAAGAAATTCCTCGGTGTTAGGTATGTATGGGGAGGGACAAGCCCTAACGGTTTTGATTGTTCTGGCCTTGTACAGTACGTCTTCAGGCAGTTTGGAATAAGTTTGAATCGTGTTGCTGCAGATCAGGCAAAACAGGGCACTAAAGTTACCAGAGCACAGTTGAAACCTGGGGATTTGGTTTTCTTTAATACTGATTCCGACAGTGTTATTGATCATGTGGGCATATATATAGGCAACAACCAATTCATTCACGCATCTAACGGAAGGGGCAAGGTATTGATAGACCCGCTCAATTCCGGCTATTATAATGGGAGACTTGTGACAGCAAGAAGGATAGTAAATTAGGCGACAAAAGCACTAGAATAAGGAAAATGAAGTAGAAAAGTAAGTATTTAACCATTAACGATAAAAATACCCCGAAAAGGGGTATTTTTTTTATGTTTTTATGGTAGAAAAATATATAATTTTATGATATTATATACATATATTACATAAAATTACAATACACATGCTTTGTGTAGGGGGAATAATGAAAAGATATTTGGTTTTGTTTTCCATAGCTCTTATTATTGGAATTTTATCTGCAGATCTTACCCAATCTCTTAAATTTATCATTATTACTCTGAGCATTCTTTGTATATTAATAAGCGTTTTAATTTATAAGGACAGGGCGCTTCTTTTTCCTTTAACGGGAATATTCGTTTTCTTTGCAATCGGTGCTTTTGAATACCTTTATATGGACAATGTAATTACACGAAAGTTTATAAATTTTAACGAGCAACAGGTTATTGTTCAAGGTGTAATATGTTCAAAACCCGAATATAAAGATGCGAATACCGAATATAAGGATGGGAGGATACGCTGTGAAATGGTTACCTACCAGGTTTCCTTCCTAAATAAAGAAAATGCCGGTGCTTCGCTAAATAAAGGAAATGCCGATACTTCTCAAACTAAAAATAAAGAAAGAATATCTAAGGGAAAAATCCTCTTAACAATATACGGGCAGGACCTATTATTAGAGTACGGCAGCGAAATAGAAGTAACAGGGGTCCTTACCATTCCTAACAAAAGAAGAAATCCCGGGAGTTTAGACTACAGAAGGTATCTGGCAGGTTCCGGAATATCTGCAACAATATATACCAAAAGCAGCAATGTTAAAACCGGTAATACAAGGGATGAAGGCATTTTATTAAGAACAGGCCATATAGTGAGGGAGAGAATTATAAAAGTTATAAACTTAAGCTTGCCCGAAAGACAAGCTCCCCTCCTGAACGCAATGTTGACCGGTTACCGTGGAGAGGTTCCTGATGAACTGCAAGAGAATTTCAGCGACTCAGGTTTAATCCATATTATGGCTGTGTCGGGACTCCACGTCGGATTTATTATGCTTCCCTTTGTGTTTGTTTTCAATAAACTTGGCTTAAAAAAGAAGATTGCCAACCCAATCGTTATACTGGTTCTTTTAATATATGTACTGATAACCGGTCCTCAATCCTCGGTGCTCCGTGCGGTAATAATGGCCGTAACTGTACTTATTGGCCAGATGATATGGAGGGAGCCTGATACACTAACAAGTATTTCTTTTGCTTCCATTTTGATTTTGCTGTGGAGACCTCATATGCTTTTTAATGTCGGTTTCCAATTATCTTTTGCGGCTACTGTATCAATTGTTCTATTCAATAAAAACATAAAAGAATTTCTGAAGTCTAAGTATATTTCTGACAATGTTTCAAGTATCCTGGCAACAACCCTGTCAGCCCAGGCAGGTATTTTACCCATAACAGCGGTGTATTTCAACAAAGTGTCTCTCATTTCTGCCTTTTCCAATCTTTTAGTTGCGCCTATTACAGGGATTATAATCATGCTGGGGATGGCAATGGCTGGATTGGGCCAAATATACATCCTCTTTTCCCGGATAATAGGGTATATTAACACAGTTTTGCTTACATTTGTAATTTTTGTTTCAAAAACTGCAGGAAATCTACCTTTTGCTATGTTAAAAGTTGTTACCCCTTCAATTCTTCTTATAACGGTATATTATATCTTAATATGGTTCTTATTCTGGTTTAAACCCAAGTATAAGGTTAAAATAAAGCCGGAATACTACATCATTGCATTAATGTTCATTATTGCCTTTACTCTAATAGCAAACTTGCTTCCAGGAGAAATGGAGGTTGTTTTTTTGGACGTAGGTGAAGGTGATTCTGCATTCATAAGGACCCCTTCGGGAAAAGCTGTTTTAATAGATGGAGGGGGTAAAAAAGGAGACAATTTCGAAGATGGAACTAATGTGGGTAATAAAGTGGTAATACCCTTTTTACTTGAATTTGGAGTAACAAAACTTGATATGGTAGTGGTGACTCATGCCCATGAAGACCATATTAATGGTATTATGCCGGTACTGGAGGAAATAAAAGTTGAAAATGTGATCATTCCGGATTATATTATCGATGATGAGTTTGATAAATTATTGGATATTTGTAGCCAAAGGAAAATAAAAGTCACCTATGTCAGCAAAGATAATTCCATAAATCTTGGTAAAGATACATATATAAAAATACTCAACCCCCCTAAAGACACAAAAAAAGGAGAACTGTCTTTAAATAATAGCTCTGTTGTGTTAAAATTATATTATAAAGATATGGAAATTCTTTTTTCCGGGGACATTGAGAAAGAAGTGGAAAATAGAATTATAGAGAGCATGCCCGATGATATCAAAGCTGATGTTTTAAAAGTGCCTCACCATGGATCTCTTACTTCTTCAACACAGGAATTTCTTGAGCTTGTGGGACCGAAAGCTGCAGTAATCAGCGTGGGGAAAAACAATTACGGCCATCCTTCAAGTGATGTTTTAGACAGGTTGGCCGGAGTTGGGGCAAAAATTTTCCGGACCGATTTGAATGGAGCGGTAATCTTGAGGTCAAACGGAAAAATCATAAGGATAAAGGTGATGTGTAAAGATGAGTCTTGATGTTTTAAAAACACAAATAAAAAATAAGGATATCAAATCCCTATACTTGTTCTATGGGCCTGAGGAATACCTTAAAAAATACTACATGGGAAGTATAGAGGAAATAATATTAGAAAAAAGCACCAGGGCTTTAAATAAAATTGTGATGGAAGATAAGGTAGAAGTTTCTAAAATTATAGATAATTGTGATACCTATCCCGTTTTTTCTCAAAAAAAGGTGGTTGTAGTTAAAAACTCCGGCCTGTTTAAAGGAAGCGAAGGAAGTAAAGAAGATACCGGGAAACTTATAGATTACATGAAAAACATACCTCCATTTACGTGCCTTATTTTTTATGAAACAGAGGTGGACAAGCGTCTTCGCATTTATAATGCGATTAAAAAAGAAGGCCTAATAGTTGAGTTTCCTTACCAAAAGTCATATGACTTGGCCAAATGGGTGGTAAAGGTAGCAAAAGCAAATAAAAAAGAAATAAGTATGGAAACTGCTTCAATCCTGGTTGAGAAAAGCGGGCAGGAAATGACGGAAATACTGAATGAAATAAATAAACTAATTGTCTATACCGGAGAAAAAAAAGTTATTGAAAGTGAAGATGTAAGGGAAGTGTGTAATACTTCCATAAAAAGCAAAATATTCGATTTGACAGACGCAATTGTGGAAAAGGACATAGCCAAGTCATTGAAGTATCTTGACGACATGATTACTTTGAGGGAGCCGGTGCCTATAATTATATATATGATTGCAAGGCAGTTTAGGCAAATACTGGAGGCAAAAATCCTTGCCGGAAGTGGAGCAGGTTTGAAAGAAATCGCATCAAAGTTGAAAGTTTCGCCATATATTGCAGGCAAGATACAAAAACATGCAGAACAATTTTCTTTTCAGTGGCTTAACAGGAGCATCCAAGATATCTTTGAATGTGATGTTGCAATTAAAACAGGGAAAATGAAAGATAAAACGGCGGTAGAACTGTTAATTGCGAAACTGGTAGGATAGAAAAAAACAAAAATAAATAAAACGTACATTTGTACGTTTTATTTATTTACTGTAGTATTAACTGTGATGTTGGCTGTATTAAAAGCTTTTGTGAGCTTGGATTTATTTCTTGCGGCAGTGTTCTTGTGTATTACATTTTTAGCCGCTGCTTTATCTAATGCTTTTATTGCATTTTTAAGAAACTCTGCAGCCTTAGGGTCGTTATTTTGAATTGCTATCTTGCATTTTTTAACTGCTGTCCTTAATGCGGACTTTCTCATGGCATTTATTAATCTTTTCTTCTCCGCAATTCGTACTCTCTTTATTGCTTTCTTGGTATTAGGCAAGCTGTTTTCACCCCTCCCGATAATTAATGAACGGAGTAAATTCTATCATGAAAAAAAGTAAATTTCAAGAGGAATGCAAAAAATAAATTAAGGAAAAATAAAAAGGAGTAAATTAACTAACCAGCACAATATGTTAAATTAATAAAGAGCGGAAAGAAAGGAATGGTAAGATGGAACAAATAAGAAATGTGGTTACGGATTTGGCAATAGAACTTCGTGAACTGGTAAAGGAACGGAATGCAAAGCAAGTTCCCCCTAAGGAAGAAGAGATACCGGGAGTTGAGGTAACAAATGCCGGTACGGAGGAAATTAAAATATCAAGAGTAAAAATCAACTCTATCCAGGGACAAAATGCCCTTGGGAAACCCATGGGAAACTATATTACAATTGAAGTTCCGGGCATAAAATATAACGATATGGACTTATATGAGAATACATGTAAGGCATTAGCTACAGAACTGGCTGGGATACTTAATCTTAAGGAAAAGTCTACGGTTTTGGTAGTAGGGCTTGGAAATTGGAATGTGACCTCTGATTCTCTCGGTCCAAAAGTTGTTTCAAAATTAATGGTAACAAGGCACCTGGTACAATATGTACCTGAGGAAGTAGAACAGGGAGTAAGGCCGGTGTGCGCAATAGCTCCCGGAGTATTGGGGATTACCGGAATAGAGACAGGAGAAATTATAAGAGGCATAGTTGACAGGATAAGGCCTGATTGTATTATAGCAATTGATTCTCTTGCATCAAGAAGGCTCGATAGGGTAAATACAACAATACAAATTGCAGATACAGGCATATCCCCGGGATCAGGAGTAGGCAATAAAAGGATGGACCTTTCCAGGGATACATTGGGAGTACCCGTTATAGCAATAGGTGTACCTACAGTTGTTGATGCGGCCACAATAGCTAATGATGTTATAGACCTTGTCCTGGACAGTTTTATAAACCAGGCTGAGCAGGGAACCCAATTTTACAATATGCTTAAGAGCATAGACAGAAATGAAAAATACCAACTTATACAGAAAGTATTGGACCCGTATACGGGGAATTTAATTGTTACTCCGAAAGAAATAGACGAGGTTATTGAAAGGATAGCAAAAGTGATTGCCAACGGGATTAATATTGCTGTCCACCAGGGAATTACTCTGGATGATGTTAACAGGTATTTGCATTAAAAACTGTTGACATCAATTTAACAAATGATTTATAATAAAACTAATTTAATAAAGTCGGATGATTGATGGGGGAGAGATATTCCTTAAAGCTTTGGAAGCAGAGGAATACACCGAAGGAGTTGCACTCTCAGGTAAAAAGACCTCGTCAGGACGGACCTCTGGAGAGACCGTTGTCGGCGCCGAAGGGGCAAGGCTTAAAATGGGCCAATCTCTCAGGCAAAAGGACAGAGTGGGTTGCTAAAAGAAAATGCAATATGCATTTTGTCATACTTGGTTTACTACAGAGGTCATGTTCCGTAAGGACTTGACCTTTCAATTTATTATTAAAGCGGTAGGTTTGCACAACTGATTAAACTAAAAAGGGGAGGTTTTGTATTTATGAGGATTATTGTAACAGATAAAATGGCAGAAGACGGAATTGAATATTTAAGGGAGAAAGGGTTTGAAGTTGATACCAGGTTTGGCATTTCCCCTGAAGAGCTGCTCCAGGTAATTGAAAACTATAATGCGATTATTGTAAGAAGTGAAACAAAAGTAACAGAAAAAGTTATCGAAAAGGGAAAGAATCTTAAGGTTGTAGGTCGAGCCGGGAACGGCATAGACAATATAGATGTTAACGCCTGTACAAAAAGAGGCATCCTGGTTGTAAATACGCCTGAAGGGAACATAATGGCGGCAGCCGAGCTAACGATAGGCATGGCATTTGCCCTGTTCAGGAATATACCCCAAGCCTATATGGCAGCTAAAAATAAGGATTTCAGAAGGAATAGGTTTGTAGGAAATGAACTCGATGGTAAAGTTGCAGGCGTTGTGGGACTTGGAAGAATTGGTTCAATTGTAGCTTCAAAACTGAAAGCCCTGAATATGAAAGTTATTGCCTATGACCCTTTTGTTACCGACGAGCGGTTTGAAAAGATGGGAATAGTAAAATGTGAAACCCTTGAAGAGTTAATGAAACAGGCTGATATGATTACCGTCCACATTCCAAAGACGGACAAAAGCCAGGGGCTCATAGGAGAAAAAGAGTTGAAATTATGTAAAAAAGGTGTCAGGATAATAAATGTGGCAAGAGGTGGTGTTATTGATGAAAAAGCGCTGTACAACGCCCTGAAGGAAGGCCGTGTTGCAGGAGCTGCCATAGACGTTTTTGAAAAAGAACCTAATTTCAACAAGAAACCGGAAGAACAGGATTATACCAACCCATTGCTGGAGTTGGACAACGTTATTTATACTCCTCATCTTGGGGCATCAACAGAAGAGGCAAACCATAATGTAAGCCTCGGGGTTGCTAAACTTATTGAAGGTGCATTAAAAGGCGAAGTAGTTGCTGCAGTCAACATGCCCCCAATTAAAGCTGACAATTTGAATGGCATAAAACCCTACGTAGAAATAGCTGAAATACTAGGGAAAATATATTACCAGGCAGAAAAGAATACCGTGCACAAAATAGAGGTTATATACAGCGGGGATCTTGCCCAAAAAGACACAAAACTTATATCTCTTTCAGTTTTGAAAGGTTTTCTTGAACATGCAGGTAAAGATACGGTAAATTATGTAAACGCCGGGTATATTGCAAAAAGCATGGGCATAGAAATGGTAGAAAGCAAAAGCACAAACCTGGACAAATACACCAACCTTATAACTGTTAAGTTTGTTACCAGGGAAAGGGAACTCAGTGTATCGGGTACCGTATTTGCAAAAGAAGAAATAAGGATAGTAGATTTCTTCGGATATAAACTCGACTTTGAACCGACACCCTATGTTATTGCTATCCAAAACATAGACAAACCCGGAATTATAGGAAGAATCGGTACCATCCTCGGCGCAAATAATATTAATATTGCAGCTATGCAGTGGAGCAGGAACAGGAAGAGCGACAACAAGGCGGTAGCTTTTGTAAGCGTAGACTGTGAAGTGCCGGATAACATCTTGCAGCAGTTAAGGCAAATAGACGGTGTATTAAAAGCAACAATGCTCACTTTTTAGTGAAGCTCACTTTTCAGGAAAGCGCAACAGATTGTTGACAATGAATTTTAATGGCGGTTAAAGAATATTTGGCACAAGCGGAAAACAATAAAAAAACGGGAAACAAACAAGAAAGAGGCAGCAATAGTTACTATGGTGACGGCAACTGTTTTTATAATGGGGCTGGTTGTGGGGAGCTTCCTTAACGTATGTATCTACCGCATACCGCGACGTGAATCGGTGGTTGCGGGCGCTTCGCATTGCCCTGATTGCGGCAGAAAAATAAAATGGTATGACATGGTGCCTGTCTTAAGCTATATACTGCTAAAAGGCAGGTGCCGTTTTTGCAAAAACAGGATATCTTTAAGGTATCCTGTTGTCGAATTTTTAAACGGGATAACCTGGCTTACCCTGCACATTATCCTAGGCCTTTCGGTATGGTTTGTGTTAAGCTGTATTGTTGTGTCTTGTATGTATGTCATATTTTTCATGAGGAAGGATAAAACAATGGGAGAGTAAAAATTATGTCTTTTTTTATAATAAAATAGAAAGAGTGATCAAAAAATATTTGTTTACATTTTGCAAGATATGATATAATATAATTGGAGGAATTTAATATAATAGTAGTAAAATAGGTAGGGATTACTATTAAATTTATTTTTTAGGGGAGGTCAAAGCTATGATTAACAAATTCATGAAAGGATTCAAAAAGAACAAGAAAGGTTTCACCCTGGTTGAACTTATGGTAGTAGTTGCAATCATCGGTATACTTACGGCGATAGCCGTGCCCATCTACACAAATTCACAGCAAAAGGCCAGGGAAGCTGCGGACGCAGCAAATGAAAGGATCTTGAAGGGTGCTGCAGCCATGTACCTAGCGGATGAAGGCTTGCCGACCAGCGACGAAGTATGGGACGGTACCGCTGGTCAGAATTGGGAAGATTACCTGGAATCCTGGCCCGAGTGCCAAGTAGATACTACCAAGAATTTCAAAGTAACTATTGGTACTGATGGCTCAATAACTGTTGAGCAAGTAACTCCATAAGAACAATACGATTAATTTTTCTTACTAATTCCAGGTATGACATATATATTGAAAGCATGACTTATTTAAGCTTTATATGCCTTGCGTTACTTTATCATGAGAAGACATGCATATTACAAAGGGAGTAAATGATTACTCCCTTTGTAAACATGGAGAGCAAGGAAATGTTGTTTTCTCATATTTGTGTTACATTTTTTATGTTATATTCTTGTTGTTTATGGCAAAAGCTTAGTGCCATATTTATTTAATATTTGATTTTTTGATTTGATAATAGTGTAATTTATAAATAATGTTATTGTATAAAAAATATTAATTAAATTAAAAAATATAAAAATATATTGATTATAAAGGTTGATTATAAAGGGGAAAGAACATGCCTGCCGATTGGGATGGGAACAATATTCCTAGTGGTTTTAAAAGCAAAATTGTCCAATTTTTTAATAAAAATAAACTTCTTGTATATGCCTTACCGCTATTAATTATCCTTATCGTCGTATTAATAATTTTGTACTCGAATAGAGGTATCGGAGGTAATATCAAAGACCGCCCTGCTGGCGGGGAAGCTTTAGATACGGGGCAGATTGGCAATTTAATTGAAGAGATAGAAGATAAGGTCGAAGTACTCCCAAACGTAGTCCGTCCGGTTGACCAGCAACAGCAAACTGCTGCACAGGCAGCTGAAAAATCCGACGATGCGGTATTGTATAACCCGTTTGAACAGCCAATGGTGCTTTCTGGGATATTGTATGCTGAAAACGGAAACAGTGTTGCTATTATAGAAACAAGTGAAAAGTCATATATTGTAAGAAAAGGTGATAGTGTAGGTACAAGCTGGAAAGTGGAAGAAATAACCGACAACACGGTGGTTTTAAAAGCTGGAGAAAAGGAGACCACGTTAAGCATATTGAAAAATGAACATATTGAAAAATGAAATACAATACAATAAAATAAAATAAAATTAGTAAAAAAGCAATAAAAAATACAGAAACAAAAGATAAGGTGACACATTCAATGCAATCGATGCAACCTAAGACACATTGGTTGAGGTGGAAAGTTGTTAAGATGAGAAAAACGAGGAAATCAACGTTCAAAGCTAGAAAAAGGAAGAAAATACTCAATACGATAGGAATAATCATCCGTATTTTCCTTTGTATTGTTTATATAACCTATTTTATGACAGCAGTAACAGCAGAAACCGTTATAAAGCCTCTTATTTGGAATAACACGTCATCGGAAACAGCATCGACTGTTTCGAAGATAAATAATGCAAGTACTGTGGCTAGTAGAATTGATACTTCAGGTATTTCTAATAAATCTTCTTTAGAAACGATCAGCAAGACAGCATCCGATAAAATTTCTCTCAATGTGGAAAATGCCGATATAAGGGATGTACTCTCAGCAATTGCGCTCGGACTGGACTTAAACATAATTTTTATGGAACAATCACAAAGGGTATCTTTCCGGATAAATAATGTGACATACCTTACGGCTCTCGAATATTTATTGAAGAGCAACGGCTTGGACTACCTGGTAAATGACAATATTATTATTGTAGGCAAGAGCGAAACGCTGCAAAATGACTTTTTTAACAAGCCACTTCTTGCAAGGTTTGATTTGAATTAGTATAGTAACCTTACCGGGCTTTGTTGGATGCTTGTAATGAATGTGAGATCCGACACTCGACTTTCGCACCCAGCCGTCGGCTGTTACTATTTTCTCCAATTCTCGAAATGTCATGCACAACACCCCTTGCATTAATATTATATCTTTTGATACGTACAGTGTCAATACGTATTAAATTGGCCCAGGTACATTTTCTTTCTATGACCCATTATATTCCGGAAAGATGCCACAGGTCTTAAAGAGCCTGTAAATTCACTTCGGGGCAAATCAAACTCACTCCTCGTCGGATTAACAGGCTCTACAAGTCTTTCGCACTATTTCGCTCATTATATGGGTCATGTGCAAAAAATGCGCCCCGCCGCAAGGACCTGGTTGTAATATTATTGAAAATACTATATAATTAAATTGGAAATAGAGCATGGAGAGGAAAGCAATCTAATATGGATAAAGAAATGATTGTAGCGAAAATAAAAGATTACTTTAATAGTACGAAAAACATTAGTGCTGTGTATTTATTTGGTTCAGTTGCAAAAAACAAGAACAGAAAAGATAGCGACATTGACATTGCGGTATTATTCTCCGAAGGTATGGATATGGTTGAAAGATTTGATGAAAAATTGAGGATTGCTTCCGAACTTGAAAGTATATTTCATACAAAAGTAGATGTAATAGACTTGGAAAGCGCTGACCTGTTTTTTGTTCATAAAATTATGGAGGAGAAAATATTGATTGTTGACATGGAAGTAAATAGAAGAGTTAAGTTTGAAGTTGCACAGCGAAGGAATTTTTTCGATAGACAATACTTTTATAAGCTCTACCATGAATGTGCCATGAAGAGATTGGAGGAAATGGAGTAATATGGTGGATGTAAACGTAGTTCAGCGACGTTTGGTAGCATTGGAAGAGTACATAAATGATTTATTGGAAGTGAAAAATGAAATAAATTGGGATGTTTTTTCAACCGATAAAGTAATTAGAAGATATGTAGAACGTACGTTACATATGGCAGTGGAGGCCTGTTTAGATATAACAAATCATATAATTTCATATGAAGGTTATAGAGAACCCAGAGATAATAAAGATAGTTTTGAAATTTTAAAAGAACAGGGCATGATTTCAGAAGAATTAAGTGTACAGTTAAAAAAGATGGCTCAATTTAGAAATGTCATTGTACATGATTACCTTAGAATCCAGCCTGAAATTGTATATGCTATATTAAAAAAGAATGTTCCGGATCTCATAAGATTTGCAAAAAGTATAAAGAGCAGATTTATTGATTAATAAAGAAGCAGCCAGCCTTTGATCTTTTCGGAAATCTTTCAATCCTGGAAAATATTGGGCATCATTGACAAACAATAGATAAGGATGTATAATATTCATAAAGTGGTACAAGGCTTATAAATAAGGCAAAACTTATAGAAAAAAGCTGAATCCTCTTTGAAGAAAGAGGTACGGAGGAACCTTATTTGAGGGGTTAATCTGTTCCGGTACATATCGTGGTTTACACGTGGACTTTCAGGAATGGTAGGGTGCCTATTACCGAACCCGTCAGCTAACTCCGGAAGCTTAAATAGGAGGACAAAAACAAAATGTACAAATTAAGCAAGACCAACAAATTTACCAAAGTAAAAATGCCTTTAAGTGTTTTTACAGTCGTTCTACTTTTTATCCTTTATTCTCCCATTATATATGCAGATACCCTGAAAGAAGGAATAGTTAATGTCGAGTACCTTAATGTAAGGCAAAATCCCAGTACATCAGCCACAATTGTAGGTCAGCTTTTAAAAGATACTGAAGTGAAAATCAATGATAATTCTGGTGACTGGTATAATATTACATTTAACAATCTGACAGGGTGGGTATATGGAGATTACGTTACGGTAAAAGAAGCCTCAACGTCATCTTCCGGTGAATCTCCAAAACCTACAGGTTCTACTGGGGAAGAAGATAAGAAAACCGGGGTGGTAACGGCTACTGTCCTTAATGTAAGGGAAGGAGCCGGGACTTCTACAAAGGTAATAGCTCAACTGAACAATGGTATGGAAGTCAAAATCCTAGAAGAAGATAATACCAAAGACGCATTCTGCTGGTATAAGGTAAATTATGGAAACATAAATGGTTGGGTGTCTGGTGAGTACATATCATTTAAAAATGAGCCTATTGATGAAGGGGTCGTCAATGTCAGTGTTGCCAATGTCAGGAGCGGCCCAAGTTTAACCTCCGGTGTTGTTACCCAGCTAAAGAGCGGCAGTAAGGTCAATATTTATTCTTGGTATGGCGAGTGGTATAAGATAAAATTAGAAGATGGAAGTTTTGCCTGGATATTTGGAGAACTGGTAACTACAAGAAAGTCCTTGTTACCGAGAAGCAGTCTTGCCTCCAGAGGTGGAGCAACCGGTGGAGAGAGTTCCAGTTCCCTGGGACAGCAGATTGTAAATTATGCAAAGAAATTCCTCGGTGTTAGGTATGTATGGGGAGGGACAAGCCCTAACGGTTTTGATTGTTCTGGCCTTGTACAGTACGTCTTCAGGCAGTTTGGAATAAGTTTGAATCGTGTTGCTGCAGATCAGGCAAAACAGGGCACTAAAGTTACCAGAGCACAGTTGAAACCTGGGGATTTGGTTTTCTTTAATACTGATTCCGACAGTGTTATTGATCATGTGGGCATATATATAGGCAACAACCAATTCATTCACGCATCTAACGGAAGGGGCAAGGTATTGATAGACCCGCTCAATTCCGGCTATTATAATGGGAGACTTGTGACAGCAAGAAGGATAGTAAATTAGGCGACAAAAGCACTAGAATAAGGAAAATGAAGTAGAAAAGTAAGTATTTAACCATTAACGATAAAAATACCCCGAAAAGGGGTATTTTTTTTATGTTTTTATGGTAGAAAAATATATAATTTTATGATATTATATACATATATTACATAAAATTACAATACACATGCTTTGTGTAGGGGGAATAATGAAAAGATATTTGGTTTTGTTTTCCATAGCTCTTATTATTGGAATTTTATCTGCAGATCTTACCCAATCTCTTAAATTTATCATTATTACTCTGAGCATTCTTTGTATATTAATAAGCGTTTTAATTTATAAGGACAGGGCGCTTCTTTTTCCTTTAACGGGAATATTCGTTTTCTTTGCAATCGGTGCTTTTGAATACCTTTATATGGACAATGTAATTACACGAAAGTTTATAAATTTTAACGAGCAACAGGTTATTGTTCAAGGTGTAATATGTTCAAAACCCGAATATAAAGATGCGAATACCGAATATAAGGATGGGAGGATACGCTGTGAAATGGTTACCTACCAGGTTTCCTTCCTAAATAAAGAAAATGCCGGTGCTTCGCTAAATAAAGGAAATGCCGATACTTCTCAAACTAAAAATAAAGAAAGAATATCTAAGGGAAAAATCCTCTTAACAATATACGGGCAGGACCTATTATTAGAGTACGGCAGCGAAATAGAAGTAACAGGGGTCCTTACCATTCCTAACAAAAGAAGAAATCCCGGGAGTTTAGACTACAGAAGGTATCTGGCAGGTTCCGGAATATCTGCAACAATATATACCAAAAGCAGCAATGTTAAAACCGGTAATACAAGGGATGAAGGCATTTTATTAAGAACAGGCCATATAGTGAGGGAGAGAATTATAAAAGTTATAAACTTAAGCTTGCCCGAAAGACAAGCTCCCCTCCTGAACGCAATGTTGACCGGTTACCGTGGAGAGGTTCCTGATGAACTGCAAGAGAATTTCAGCGACTCAGGTTTAATCCATATTATGGCTGTGTCGGGACTCCACGTCGGATTTATTATGCTTCCCTTTGTGTTTGTTTTCAATAAACTTGGCTTAAAAAAGAAGATTGCCAACCCAATCGTTATACTGGTTCTTTTAATATATGTACTGATAACCGGTCCTCAATCCTCGGTGCTCCGTGCGGTAATAATGGCCGTAACTGTACTTATTGGCCAGATGATATGGAGGGAGCCTGATACACTAACAAGTATTTCTTTTGCTTCCATTTTGATTTTGCTGTGGAGACCTCATATGCTTTTTAATGTCGGTTTCCAATTATCTTTTGCGGCTACTGTATCAATTGTTCTATTCAATAAAAACATAAAAGAATTTCTGAAGTCTAAGTATATTTCTGACAATGTTTCAAGTATCCTGGCAACAACCCTGTCAGCCCAGGCAGGTATTTTACCCATAACAGCGGTGTATTTCAACAAAGTGTCTCTCATTTCTGCCTTTTCCAATCTTTTAGTTGCGCCTATTACAGGGATTATAATCATGCTGGGGATGGCAATGGCTGGATTGGGCCAAATATACATCCTCTTTTCCCGGATAATAGGGTATATTAACACAGTTTTGCTTACATTTGTAATTTTTGTTTCAAAAACTGCAGGAAATCTACCTTTTGCTATGTTAAAAGTTGTTACCCCTTCAATTCTTCTTATAACGGTATATTATATCTTAATATGGTTCTTATTCTGGTTTAAACCCAAGTATAAGGTTAAAATAAAGCCGGAATACTACATCATTGCATTAATGTTCATTATTGCCTTTACTCTAATAGCAAACTTGCTTCCAGGAGAAATGGAGGTTGTTTTTTTGGACGTAGGTGAAGGTGATTCTGCATTCATAAGGACCCCTTCGGGAAAAGCTGTTTTAATAGATGGAGGGGGTAAAAAAGGAGACAATTTCGAAGATGGAACTAATGTGGGTAATAAAGTGGTAATACCCTTTTTACTTGAATTTGGAGTAACAAAACTTGATATGGTAGTGGTGACTCATGCCCATGAAGACCATATTAATGGTATTATGCCGGTACTGGAGGAAATAAAAGTTGAAAATGTGATCATTCCGGATTATATTATCGATGATGAGTTTGATAAATTATTGGATATTTGTAGCCAAAGGAAAATAAAAGTCACCTATGTCAGCAAAGATAATTCCATAAATCTTGGTAAAGATACATATATAAAAATACTCAACCCCCCTAAAGACACAAAAAAAGGAGAACTGTCTTTAAATAATAGCTCTGTTGTGTTAAAATTATATTATAAAGATATGGAAATTCTTTTTTCCGGGGACATTGAGAAAGAAGTGGAAAATAGAATTATAGAGAGCATGCCCGATGATATCAAAGCTGATGTTTTAAAAGTGCCTCACCATGGATCTCTTACTTCTTCAACACAGGAATTTCTTGAGCTTGTGGGACCGAAAGCTGCAGTAATCAGCGTGGGGAAAAACAATTACGGCCATCCTTCAAGTGATGTTTTAGACAGGTTGGCCGGAGTTGGGGCAAAAATTTTCCGGACCGATTTGAATGGAGCGGTAATCTTGAGGTCAAACGGAAAAATCATAAGGATAAAGGTGATGTGTAAAGATGAGTCTTGATGTTTTAAAAACACAAATAAAAAATAAGGATATCAAATCCCTATACTTGTTCTATGGGCCTGAGGAATACCTTAAAAAATACTACATGGGAAGTATAGAGGAAATAATATTAGAAAAAAGCACCAGGGCTTTAAATAAAATTGTGATGGAAGATAAGGTAGAAGTTTCTAAAATTATAGATAATTGTGATACCTATCCCGTTTTTTCTCAAAAAAAGGTGGTTGTAGTTAAAAACTCCGGCCTGTTTAAAGGAAGCGAAGGAAGTAAAGAAGATACCGGGAAACTTATAGATTACATGAAAAACATACCTCCATTTACGTGCCTTATTTTTTATGAAACAGAGGTGGACAAGCGTCTTCGCATTTATAATGCGATTAAAAAAGAAGGCCTAATAGTTGAGTTTCCTTACCAAAAGTCATATGACTTGGCCAAATGGGTGGTAAAGGTAGCAAAAGCAAATAAAAAAGAAATAAGTATGGAAACTGCTTCAATCCTGGTTGAGAAAAGCGGGCAGGAAATGACGGAAATACTGAATGAAATAAATAAACTAATTGTCTATACCGGAGAAAAAAAAGTTATTGAAAGTGAAGATGTAAGGGAAGTGTGTAATACTTCCATAAAAAGCAAAATATTCGATTTGACAGACGCAATTGTGGAAAAGGACATAGCCAAGTCATTGAAGTATCTTGACGACATGATTACTTTGAGGGAGCCGGTGCCTATAATTATATATATGATTGCAAGGCAGTTTAGGCAAATACTGGAGGCAAAAATCCTTGCCGGAAGTGGAGCAGGTTTGAAAGAAATCGCATCAAAGTTGAAAGTTTCGCCATATATTGCAGGCAAGATACAAAAACATGCAGAACAATTTTCTTTTCAGTGGCTTAACAGGAGCATCCAAGATATCTTTGAATGTGATGTTGCAATTAAAACAGGGAAAATGAAAGATAAAACGGCGGTAGAACTGTTAATTGCGAAACTGGTAGGATAGAAAAAAACAAAAATAAATAAAACGTACATTTGTACGTTTTATTTATTTACTGTAGTATTAACTGTGATGTTGGCTGTATTAAAAGCTTTTGTGAGCTTGGATTTATTTCTTGCGGCAGTGTTCTTGTGTATTACATTTTTAGCCGCTGCTTTATCTAATGCTTTTATTGCATTTTTAAGAAACTCTGCAGCCTTAGGGTCGTTATTTTGAATTGCTATCTTGCATTTTTTAACTGCTGTCCTTAATGCGGACTTTCTCATGGCATTTATTAATCTTTTCTTCTCCGCAATTCGTACTCTCTTTATTGCTTTCTTGGTATTAGGCAAGCTGTTTTCACCCCTCCCGATAATTAATGAACGGAGTAAATTCTATCATGAAAAAAAGTAAATTTCAAGAGGAATGCAAAAAATAAATTAAGGAAAAATAAAAAGGAGTAAATTAACTAACCAGCACAATATGTTAAATTAATAAAGAGCGGAAAGAAAGGAATGGTAAGATGGAACAAATAAGAAATGTGGTTACGGATTTGGCAATAGAACTTCGTGAACTGGTAAAGGAACGGAATGCAAAGCAAGTTCCCCCTAAGGAAGAAGAGATACCGGGAGTTGAGGTAACAAATGCCGGTACGGAGGAAATTAAAATATCAAGAGTAAAAATCAACTCTATCCAGGGACAAAATGCCCTTGGGAAACCCATGGGAAACTATATTACAATTGAAGTTCCGGGCATAAAATATAACGATATGGACTTATATGAGAATACATGTAAGGCATTAGCTACAGAACTGGCTGGGATACTTAATCTTAAGGAAAAGTCTACGGTTTTGGTAGTAGGGCTTGGAAATTGGAATGTGACCTCTGATTCTCTCGGTCCAAAAGTTGTTTCAAAATTAATGGTAACAAGGCACCTGGTACAATATGTACCTGAGGAAGTAGAACAGGGAGTAAGGCCGGTGTGCGCAATAGCTCCCGGAGTATTGGGGATTACCGGAATAGAGACAGGAGAAATTATAAGAGGCATAGTTGACAGGATAAGGCCTGATTGTATTATAGCAATTGATTCTCTTGCATCAAGAAGGCTCGATAGGGTAAATACAACAATACAAATTGCAGATACAGGCATATCCCCGGGATCAGGAGTAGGCAATAAAAGGATGGACCTTTCCAGGGATACATTGGGAGTACCCGTTATAGCAATAGGTGTACCTACAGTTGTTGATGCGGCCACAATAGCTAATGATGTTATAGACCTTGTCCTGGACAGTTTTATAAACCAGGCTGAGCAGGGAACCCAATTTTACAATATGCTTAAGAGCATAGACAGAAATGAAAAATACCAACTTATACAGAAAGTATTGGACCCGTATACGGGGAATTTAATTGTTACTCCGAAAGAAATAGACGAGGTTATTGAAAGGATAGCAAAAGTGATTGCCAACGGGATTAATATTGCTGTCCACCAGGGAATTACTCTGGATGATGTTAACAGGTATTTGCATTAAAAACTGTTGACATCAATTTAACAAATGATTTATAATAAAACTAATTTAATAAAGTCGGATGATTGATGGGGGAGAGATATTCCTTAAAGCTTTGGAAGCAGAGGAATACACCGAAGGAGTTGCACTCTCAGGTAAAAAGACCTCGTCAGGACGGACCTCTGGAGAGACCGTTGTCGGCGCCGAAGGGGCAAGGCTTAAAATGGGCCAATCTCTCAGGCAAAAGGACAGAGTGGGTTGCTAAAAGAAAATGCAATATGCATTTTGTCATACTTGGTTTACTACAGAGGTCATGTTCCGTAAGGACTTGACCTTTCAATTTATTATTAAAGCGGTAGGTTTGCACAACTGATTAAACTAAAAAGGGGAGGTTTTGTATTTATGAGGATTATTGTAACAGATAAAATGGCAGAAGACGGAATTGAATATTTAAGGGAGAAAGGGTTTGAAGTTGATACCAGGTTTGGCATTTCCCCTGAAGAGCTGCTCCAGGTAATTGAAAACTATAATGCGATTATTGTAAGAAGTGAAACAAAAGTAACAGAAAAAGTTATCGAAAAGGGAAAGAATCTTAAGGTTGTAGGTCGAGCCGGGAACGGCATAGACAATATAGATGTTAACGCCTGTACAAAAAGAGGCATCCTGGTTGTAAATACGCCTGAAGGGAACATAATGGCGGCAGCCGAGCTAACGATAGGCATGGCATTTGCCCTGTTCAGGAATATACCCCAAGCCTATATGGCAGCTAAAAATAAGGATTTCAGAAGGAATAGGTTTGTAGGAAATGAACTCGATGGTAAAGTTGCAGGCGTTGTGGGACTTGGAAGAATTGGTTCAATTGTAGCTTCAAAACTGAAAGCCCTGAATATGAAAGTTATTGCCTATGACCCTTTTGTTACCGACGAGCGGTTTGAAAAGATGGGAATAGTAAAATGTGAAACCCTTGAAGAGTTAATGAAACAGGCTGATATGATTACCGTCCACATTCCAAAGACGGACAAAAGCCAGGGGCTCATAGGAGAAAAAGAGTTGAAATTATGTAAAAAAGGTGTCAGGATAATAAATGTGGCAAGAGGTGGTGTTATTGATGAAAAAGCGCTGTACAACGCCCTGAAGGAAGGCCGTGTTGCAGGAGCTGCCATAGACGTTTTTGAAAAAGAACCTAATTTCAACAAGAAACCGGAAGAACAGGATTATACCAACCCATTGCTGGAGTTGGACAACGTTATTTATACTCCTCATCTTGGGGCATCAACAGAAGAGGCAAACCATAATGTAAGCCTCGGGGTTGCTAAACTTATTGAAGGTGCATTAAAAGGCGAAGTAGTTGCTGCAGTCAACATGCCCCCAATTAAAGCTGACAATTTGAATGGCATAAAACCCTACGTAGAAATAGCTGAAATACTAGGGAAAATATATTACCAGGCAGAAAAGAATACCGTGCACAAAATAGAGGTTATATACAGCGGGGATCTTGCCCAAAAAGACACAAAACTTATATCTCTTTCAGTTTTGAAAGGTTTTCTTGAACATGCAGGTAAAGATACGGTAAATTATGTAAACGCCGGGTATATTGCAAAAAGCATGGGCATAGAAATGGTAGAAAGCAAAAGCACAAACCTGGACAAATACACCAACCTTATAACTGTTAAGTTTGTTACCAGGGAAAGGGAACTCAGTGTATCGGGTACCGTATTTGCAAAAGAAGAAATAAGGATAGTAGATTTCTTCGGATATAAACTCGACTTTGAACCGACACCCTATGTTATTGCTATCCAAAACATAGACAAACCCGGAATTATAGGAAGAATCGGTACCATCCTCGGCGCAAATAATATTAATATTGCAGCTATGCAGTGGAGCAGGAACAGGAAGAGCGACAACAAGGCGGTAGCTTTTGTAAGCGTAGACTGTGAAGTGCCGGATAACATCTTGCAGCAGTTAAGGCAAATAGACGGTGTATTAAAAGCAACAATGCTCACTTTTTAGTGAAGCTCACTTTTCAGGAAAGCGCAACAGATTGTTGACAATGAATTTTAATGGCGGTTAAAGAATATTTGGCACAAGCGGAAAACAATAAAAAAACGGGAAACAAACAAGAAAGAGGCAGCAATAGTTACTATGGTGACGGCAACTGTTTTTATAATGGGGCTGGTTGTGGGGAGCTTCCTTAACGTATGTATCTACCGCATACCGCGACGTGAATCGGTGGTTGCGGGCGCTTCGCATTGCCCTGATTGCGGCAGAAAAATAAAATGGTATGACATGGTGCCTGTCTTAAGCTATATACTGCTAAAAGGCAGGTGCCGTTTTTGCAAAAACAGGATATCTTTAAGGTATCCTGTTGTCGAATTTTTAAACGGGATAACCTGGCTTACCCTGCACATTATCCTAGGCCTTTCGGTATGGTTTGTGTTAAGCTGTATTGTTGTGTCTTGTATGTATGTCATATTTTTCATGAGGAAGGATAAAACAATGGGAGAGTAAAAATTATGTCTTTTTTTATAATAAAATAGAAAGAGTGATCAAAAAATATTTGTTTACATTTTGCAAGATATGATATAATATAATTGGAGGAATTTAATATAATAGTAGTAAAATAGGTAGGGATTACTATTAAATTTATTTTTTAGGGGAGGTCAAAGCTATGATTAACAAATTCATGAAAGGATTCAAAAAGAACAAGAAAGGTTTCACCCTGGTTGAACTTATGGTAGTAGTTGCAATCATCGGTATACTTACGGCGATAGCCGTGCCCATCTACACAAATTCACAGCAAAAGGCCAGGGAAGCTGCGGACGCAGCAAATGAAAGGATCTTGAAGGGTGCTGCAGCCATGTACCTAGCGGATGAAGGCTTGCCGACCAGCGACGAAGTATGGGACGGTACCGCTGGTCAGAATTGGGAAGATTACCTGGAATCCTGGCCCGAGTGCCAAGTAGATACTACCAAGAATTTCAAAGTAACTATTGGTACTGATGGCTCAATAACTGTTGAGCAAGTAACTCCATAAGAACAATACGATTAATTTTTCTTACTAATTCCAGGTATGACATATATATTGAAAGCATGACTTATTTAAGCTTTATATGCCTTGCGTTACTTTATCATGAGAAGACATGCATATTACAAAGGGAGTAAATGATTACTCCCTTTGTAAACATGGAGAGCAAGGAAATGTTGTTTTCTCATATTTGTGTTACATTTTTTATGTTATATTCTTGTTGTTTATGGCAAAAGCTTAGTGCCATATTTATTTAATATTTGATTTTTTGATTTGATAATAGTGTAATTTATAAATAATGTTATTGTATAAAAAATATTAATTAAATTAAAAAATATAAAAATATATTGATTATAAAGGTTGATTATAAAGGGGAAAGAACATGCCTGCCGATTGGGATGGGAACAATATTCCTAGTGGTTTTAAAAGCAAAATTGTCCAATTTTTTAATAAAAATAAACTTCTTGTATATGCCTTACCGCTATTAATTATCCTTATCGTCGTATTAATAATTTTGTACTCGAATAGAGGTATCGGAGGTAATATCAAAGACCGCCCTGCTGGCGGGGAAGCTTTAGATACGGGGCAGATTGGCAATTTAATTGAAGAGATAGAAGATAAGGTCGAAGTACTCCCAAACGTAGTCCGTCCGGTTGACCAGCAACAGCAAACTGCTGCACAGGCAGCTGAAAAATCCGACGATGCGGTATTGTATAACCCGTTTGAACAGCCAATGGTGCTTTCTGGGATATTGTATGCTGAAAACGGAAACAGTGTTGCTATTATAGAAACAAGTGAAAAGTCATATATTGTAAGAAAAGGTGATAGTGTAGGTACAAGCTGGAAAGTGGAAGAAATAACCGACAACACGGTGGTTTTAAAAGCTGGAGAAAAGGAGACCACGTTAAGCATATTGAAAAATGAACATATTGAAAAATGAAATACAATACAATAAAATAAAATAAAATTAGTAAAAAAGCAATAAAAAATACAGAAACAAAAGATAAGGTGACACATTCAATGCAATCGATGCAACCTAAGACACATTGGTTGAGGTGGAAAGTTGTTAAGATGAGAAAAACGAGGAAATCAACGTTCAAAGCTAGAAAAAGGAAGAAAATACTCAATACGATAGGAATAATCATCCGTATTTTCCTTTGTATTGTTTATATAACCTATTTTATGACAGCAGTAACAGCAGAAACCGTTATAAAGCCTCTTATTTGGAATAACACGTCATCGGAAACAGCATCGACTGTTTCGAAGATAAATAATGCAAGTACTGTGGCTAGTAGAATTGATACTTCAGGTATTTCTAATAAATCTTCTTTAGAAACGATCAGCAAGACAGCATCCGATAAAATTTCTCTCAATGTGGAAAATGCCGATATAAGGGATGTACTCTCAGCAATTGCGCTCGGACTGGACTTAAACATAATTTTTATGGAACAATCACAAAGGGTATCTTTCCGGATAAATAATGTGACATACCTTACGGCTCTCGAATATTTATTGAAGAGCAACGGCTTGGACTACCTGGTAAATGACAATATTATTATTGTAGGCAAGAGCGAAACGCTGCAAAATGACTTTTTTAACAAGCCACTTCTTGCAAGGTTTGATTTGAATTACATTACGGCTAAACAATTAAGCAGTCAGATAGATGCCCTGGAAATTTCAGTAAAAAAGATAATTTTTGATGAAAATGAAAAGTCAATTTGGGTACAGGGTACTTCACAATACATTTCGAAAGTTAAAGAATTAATCTCAATGGTTGATATACCAGAGAACGCAATAAAAGAAGCAGGCTTAGTACAAGGAATTGTTAAACTTCTTCCTTATGAATTGAAACACATTGATGCTGCGACCTTTGAAAACTTTATAAAGCAGTTGGGCATGGATATTAAGACAATTACCATTGACACTAATCCAAAAAAGATATGGGTTAGTGCTAAGGAAGAGGAAATTGCCGAATTAGAAGAACTTATAAAAACAATTGATGTTGAAGAAAACAAATTGGTGGCGAAAGAAGATATACCTCTCAAACTAATTCCTTACGAGTTGGAATTTGTTTCTTCCGACAGGATTAATAGTATTATTACCCAAATGGGTATCGATGTTAAGGTTTTATGCCTTTCATCAAACCCATATAAAATATGGCTAGATTCAAGAAGCAAGGACATCGCGGATTTCGAGGAACTGATTGATAAAATTGATATAATGGAAAACGGAAAGTGGTTTTTAGAGGTAACCACTTTGAAGTTGAAATATTTAACCGCCGACAGGTTTAAAGCTATAATAAACCAGCTCGATATCCCGGTACAAGTGATAACGCTTGACTCAAATGCTTATACCGTATGGGTTTCAGGTACTCCAAGGGATATCATTGATATTAAATTATTACTAAGAGATATTGATACTGATAATATAAGGGAAGATTCAGCGTTTTATATACATAAGCTGTCAAACATAAGCCCGCAGGAAGCTGTTACAAGGTTCGAGTATTTGCAGATTACCGACGCAAAGGTGTTTACTCTTAATTTCCCTTTATTTTCAAAAGAAATTTTGGTTGTATGCAAGCCGGATAGAAAAGAAGAAATTGCAAAGGCTATAGACGGAATTGATGTAAAGGGTGAAAAAATAAAAGTACCTGTGGATTATTCCACCGATGCAGCAGGCCAGTCCAGGCTTGCCTCCAGGAGAGATTTGCTCGTCAGCCTTACGGGGATACCTGCAACCAGTTTCTTTATTTCAAACAATGTATCCAGGGATTCAACACCACGCTATATAATGTGGGTTGAAGAAACCCCTGAGAATATCCGTAAGATTTTAGATATGATTACTACTATTGATAGTTTTTAAGCGCTTAAATATTTATAAAAATCTTTTAATAAGATACTTGAATAAAGGAGAAGATTAACAAAATGCTTAGTTCGCAGCTTGATTCAACATATCCGTTAAGCATTAACCAGCTTTTAGAAATAACAGTAAATAGAAACGCTTCCGACTTGCACCTTGTTGTAGGTTATCCTCCTGCCATAAGAGTTGCAGGGGACATAAATGTACTTGATTATCCTGCTATTAAACCAAGGGATATGGAAGGTCTGTTGTTACCGATCCTTGAGGAGTGGCAGCTTAAACGCCTAAAAGAAAACCTTGAACTCGACTTCTCATATGCAATTGAAGGATTAGCGCGGTTCAGGGGTAACATTATGCTTCAAAGAGGGACTTACGCCGCAGCCTTCAGGGCAGTTCCGTTTGTAGTTCCCAAGTTCGATGATCTGGGGCTTTTACCCGAAATAAAGGAACTGTGTAACCTTTCAAGGGGGCTGGTTCTTGTTACAGGCCCCACGGGGAGCGGTAAATCAACTACCCTAGCGGCATTAATAGACATTATAAATAATACCAGGAGATTAAACATAGTTACTATAGAAGACCCGATTGAGTTTTTACACAGGCATAATAAGTCTACGGTAAGGCAAAGGGAAATCGGTTTGGATACTCACTCTTTTGTAAACGCATTAAGGCACGTGTTAAGACATGACCCTGATGTTATAATGATAGGGGAAATGAGGGATTTAGAGAGCATATCAATTGCTCTTACAGCAGCAGAAACAGGTCACCTTGTATTTTCTACCCTTCATACCCAGACTGCGCCACTTACTATATCAAGAATTGTTGATATATTTACACACGAAAAACGTGAACAGGTAAGGCAGCAACTTGCAAATTCCTTGCAGGCAATTATATCTCAGCAATTGGTACCTTTAATTGACAGGAGCGGCAGAGTGGTAGCAGTGGAGTATATGGTAAGTACACCTGCCGTAAGAAATTTAATTAGGGAAGGAAGGGAACACCAGCTTTATAGTACCATACAGACAGGACATTCGTATGGTATGCAGACAATGGACCAGGCTTTGGTTAAGCTTTACAATAAGGGCAAAATTTCAAGAGAAAGTGTACTTGAATATTGTATTGATAAGCAGGAAGTTGAAAGATTAATGCGCCAGGCGGGGGTGTGATATGCCGAATTACAATTATGAATGCATTAACAGGCAGGGGGAAACAGTGAGGGGACAGATTATGGCAGATAATTATGCTTCTGCCGTGGAAAAACTAAAAAAAATGGGTTTGGCGATAATCGAATTACGGGAGTTTGTAACAACTGCCAAAAACAAGGGATTTTTTTGGAATAAAAAGAAGGTCCCGATTAGCGAATTGAGTATGTTCAGCAACCAGATGGCAGCTATGATCAGTGCGGGTATACCGGTAACAAGAGCACTGTATACATTAGGACAACAGACAACAAATATGGTTTTTAAAGATGCATTGCTGAATATTGCACATAATGTAGAAGGCGGGATGGGTTTAACAGATGCTTTTAGTATGTACCCAGCTATATTCTCAGACCTTTATATTGCTATGATCCATTCGGGGGAAGTAGGGGGTATGCTTGAAGAGGTTTTAAGACGATTGGCTGAACAGCTGCAAAAAGAAAAACTGTTAAGAGATAGCATTAAGGCAGCAACCTTTTACCCTAGAATGGTTGCGGGATTTGCGATCTTATTGTTTGTCGGTATCCTTACATTGATGGTCCCTATTTTTAAGGGATTTATACCTTCAAACATAGCGCTTCCCTGGATAACAAAGGCAGTATTCGCACTTTCTGATTCACTAAGAAACAGCTGGTATATCTGGTTTATATCAATAGTTATAATAATAGTGGCAGCATTTATTTTTGTTAAAAGCTCTTCGGGAAAGAGGACCTGGGACAGGATAAAATTTA
The DNA here is from genome assembly GCA_013314855.1 of Bacillota bacterium. NCBI lineage: Bacteria > Bacillati > Bacillota > Bacillota bacterium. The sequence goes on from JABUEW010000004.1 coordinate 49,582, forward strand.
ATATTCCTGCTTTTGGACCTATAATACACAAGTCGGTAATGGCAAGATTTGCCCGAACCCTATCTACACTTCTTGAAGGTGGAATACCTGTTATACAGGCACTGGAGACTGCTGCACCAACATCAGGAAGCATAATTGTAACTGAAGCGATTAATGTGGCTATACGAAAAATTGAGGAAGGAAAGACTATTGCGGGGCCGCTCAAGGAGAGCAATTTATTTCCTCCCATGATGATACAAATGATTTCTGTTGGGGAAGATTCAGGTTCTCTTTCAAGTTTACTCGAAAAAATAGCAAGTTTTTACGAGGAAGAAGTAAGCTTGTTGACAAAGGGATTATCGGCCATCATTGAACCGGTGATGCTTACCGTGGTAGGTTTAATAGTTGGCATAATGCTGATCGCAATGTACTTGCCTATATTTACTGCTATAGTACAGTCAGGGATTAATTATTGAGTGGAAGAAATAGAGATGCAAGACAAGGCAATGGGGTGAGTTTTACGTGAACATTCTAAAAAAAAGAGTTGTGGGGCTTGAAATAAACGATACATGTATGCATGCTGTTGAATTATCAGGTTCATACCAGAATCCTGAGATTATAAATTATGGCAAAAAATTGCTTGCTCCCGGGGTGGTAAAAGAAGGGAAGATAATTGATGCAGAAAGTGTAAAAACAGCCATTGAAGAAATGTGGAGAGAAATTAGAATAAAGTCGAGGGAAATCATACTAGGAGCAAATAATGAAGATGTTATAATAAGATTTCTGAAGCTGCCTAGGATTGAAAGGGAAAAAATAGGCAACTTTATTAGATTTCAGGCATCGGATTATATTCCTTTCAATATTGAAGAATTTGAACTTGACTATATGGTGACAGGTGAACAAAAGACCAATGAAGGTGATTTTTACAGTGTTTTGCTTGTTGCAGCACGAAAAAACATGCTTTACGAATATTTGAAAACGTTTGAGTCAACCCGGCTGTTAATCAGAGATATAAAAAGCTCAACTCTTGTGCTTGACATATTTTTACCGCAAGAATATAAAAACCAGGCGTGTGTAATTGTTAATCTTTCATTCGGTGTTTGTAATATTTTAATAATGGACAAGAATGTTCCTGTTTTTGCGAGGACAGTCATGATGGGCAGAAAAGATAATACGGAGGATATTGCAAGCATTGCTGCAGGAGAAATAAGGTCGTCGGTTTTTTATTTTCAGTCTCAAAACAGATCCGCAGTGGTGAGAAAAGTTTTTTTACTTGGGGGCGAAGTGACAAAAAGCGGGATTAAAGAAAGTATTAGAAACATAATAAATATTGACACTGAAGTCTTGATGCCTTTTGAATATCTTTACAGGAAAACAGCCGAACAAGACCAGAAAGAGCTTCATGCAACTGAATACGCAGTAGCTTTCAGCCTTGCTCTACACGGCCTTAAAGGGGTGAATTGATTGAGTGAAATAAGTTTAATGCCGCCAAGTTACAGGGGCTATATCGAAAAAAGAAAAAAGTTCAGTAAGTATATTTTAACCGGAATTGTCCTGGTTACAGCCACACTTTTAGTTTATGGGTTGCTTTCCCTGATTCATGCTATTTATGAAAATGAACTTGGAACTTTAAGAGTTGAAAGGAAACAACTAGAGAACCGGATTGGAACGCTTGGTGAATATGAAAAAACATTACGTTCGGTAAGTGATTATGAGAAACTTGTTAAAGAAGCAGAGATACCTATACCTGTATGGGAGGAAATTATATCGGATATTTCGGCTGTATTACCGTATGGAATTTGGTTTGACAGCATTAGTTTAAAATATGAAAATAATAAGGGAAAATGTGAAATAACAGGGCGTGCGGTAAAAAAAGATATAATTGCTGTCTGGTTAAAAGATATTGAGGGATATCCGTACTTCAAAAATGTAAATTTAAAATATATTACCGAGAACGAAGAAGAGGGCAAGAAAATAACCAGGTATATTATAGAAATGGATGTTATTGTAACAAGCTGAAAATAAAAACAAAGGATAAAAGGATGATGACATAAGATGATGAAAAACAGGGATTATGCCATATTAATGTTGGTGGTACTGCTAGTATTACTGGCTGCCTTTTTCTTGGCATTCAGGATAAAAAGTTTACAAGCCACTTTAAGTGAGATAGAAAATGAAAAAGCTGCTATTGAAAAATTATATGAAAAAGCATTATACTTTCAGGATATAAAGAGCAGAGAGGCTGAGCTTTTAAGTACGGTTGAAATGTATAAAAGGATGGTGCCGGGCGAACCTGATAAGAACGGGATAACTATAACGATGTACCAACTAGCTGAAAATAATGGCATTAATTTAAATAAAATACAATTCGGGCAGGAAATCAAGGGACAAAGGTTGATTAAAGTCCCTGTTACTATAAATTTAGATGGAAATTATGTTGATATTATAAATTTTCTTAAAGGTATAAGGCAACTTGAAAGGATATATAGACTTATAAACATTAATTTGAGTAGGGCTGAGCAGTCAAGTGACAGGATTTACGCAGATATTTTGTTAAATGCTTATTATAAAAGATAAAAGAGAATTGTGAAATTATAGATATGTAAATATAGGTATAGACCATATTAATATTAATGAAAAACGTCAAGTTTTTTATATAAATACTTTATGGAAGGAGAAAACCGAAAATGGAAAATGTATCCGGGAGGAGCCTTATAGGGGAAAAGCTGGTTGAAACAGGAATAATAACCAGGGAACAGTTAAATGAGGCCTTGATGAAGCATGAGATAAAAAAACTAAGGGGAGAAAAGGGGTTAATAGGGCAGACACTTGTAGAACTTGGGTATTGTACTGAAGAAGACATAGCTAAAGTTGTGGCAAAACAAACAGGCATAAAGTTCCTGGAAATAAGCAACTATAATATTGATATGTCGGCAGCCAACCTTATATCTCCTGAAGTTGCCTTAAAGTATAGTGCAATCCCTATTGGCTTTGAAAAAGGAAAACTCCTGGTGGCGATGAAAAATCCCGGTGACATTATAGCGATAGATGATTTACGAATAATAACAGGGTATAACATTGAACCTGTTATAATCAGTGACAGAGAACTTGATACGGTTATAAAAAGGTTTGCCAATATAAGCACAAATGTAGAAACAGACGTTGAAGAAGAATCTGAAGAAGATACAACCGGGAATATGGAAAATAACGAGCAACCTGCAGTCCAGCTTGCAAACCAAATTATTAACCAGGCCGTAAAAGCAGGCGCCAGCGATGTACACATTGAACCCCAGGAAAAGCGTATGAGAGTAAGGTTCAGGATAGACGGGGTCTTACATGAAATGCTACAACAGCCCCTTAGCATACATCCTTCCCTTGCTTCAAGGATAAAGATTATGGCTAACATGGACATTGCAGAACGGCGTATTCCCCAGGATGGGCGTATATCTTTAAAGGTCGAGGGAGATATAATTGATGTGCGTGTAGCATCAATGCCGTCCGCTTACGGAGAAAAGATAACAATGAGGCTTTTAAACCGCAATGACAGGTTTATTACTTTAAAGGAGCTTGGATTTTCGGAAAAGCAGTTAAAAAGATTTATGGAGGTGCTGGAACTTCCGTACGGCTTTATACTGATAACTGGACCTACAGGAAGCGGAAAAAGTACCACCATGTATGCGGCTTTAGCCAAACTTAACCGTCAGGATAAAAATATAATAACATTGGAAGACCCTGTTGAAAGAAGATTGGATGGGTTAACGCAGGTACAAGTAAATGTTAAAGCAGGGATGACTTTTGCGAGCGGGCTTCGCTCAATAGTCAGAAATGATCCGGATATTATAATGGTTGGAGAGATAAGGGACCACGAGACGGCGCGAATTGCAGTTGAATCGGCTTTAACTGGGCATCTTGTACTTTCTACCATGCATACAAATGATGCTGCCGGTGCCGTGACACGACTTGCCGATATGGGAATTGAGCCGTACCTTACTGCATCGTCCTTAATTGGTGTTGTTGGGCAGAGATTAGCGCGTTTGCTTTGTAAAGAATGCAAGCAGCCCTATAAAGTAACCAGGGAAGAACTGGTTAATTCGGTGCCTGATTTTCCTTTTGAAGGGAACGAGCGGGAAATAGAGCTTTATAAGGCAAAAGGATGTGTATACTGTAACGGAACAGGTTACAAAGGTCGCACAGGAGTATATGAATTTTTAAGAATTACCGAAAACATACAAAAGTTGATTTTAATGAAAGCTTCTTCAGCTGAGATACGACAGAACGGAGTACGGGAAGGCATGTTGACAATGAGGCAGGACGGGCTTTTAAAAGTAAAAGCGGGTATAACAACTGTAGAAGAGCTACTCCGTGTAGTGGTTTAAAATTAAGATTTTAAAGGGTAATTGAGGGTAATTATGAATGAAAAGGAAAAATGTTCCATGACTGTCCAGGATGAAAAGGGGTTTACCTTAGTTGAAACAATAATTGCAATAGCAATAATAACGATAATTGCGGCAATGTTTTCTAACTTTCTTGCTGTTGCGCTTAAAGCCAGGACTTTAAGCAGGGAAAGGCTTCAGCTTCTTGCATATGCCACAAGCAAACTTGACGAAATTACGGCTATACAAAATTATTGGCAGAATATTGAAGGATTACAGGGATGGCTTATTAACGACGGGTTTAGTGATGCAGGAAACGGCGTTTTTATAAAAGAACAAACTGATATAAACAATATAAATTATAATTTTGAGATTTCTATTGATGAAAATACAGGTATAGATGGAATTTTTCAATTGAATTTTTCTATAGAATCAGGTAGCGGCAACCGCCTTTTTTTTGTACTGCGCCTCAGGGAGGTGGAATAGCATATGTTTAAAAACATTAAAATATTAGCTGGAAACAGGGGTATAACCCTGGTTGAATTGATAATTGTTGTGGCCCTGGTCGGGTTAGTAGTTTCTATTTCATTTCCTTTAATAAACATGGTAAGGGGGATAACGTCTTCGCAGTTTAACGAAGCAGGCCAGAGGACAGCCGTTAGAGAAGCTTCGACATACCTGGCAAATGATATCAGGTATTCTAAAAGCGTAACCATTGACCCAGGTAATCCATCACGGATGGATATTATCGACAAGGATGATAACCAGGTGGCCTATTTCCTTGAAACTGGCCCTGGAGGTGAAAATTACCTGGTCAGGCAGAAAAACGGTGAGTCTGATGCACTTGATTTTAAAGAGATAAAAGGAGCCCAATTTGTCCTGGAAACCGAAAGATTGGTTTTTGCGAGGCTAATAATTGACGTCGTTAACAATAAATATTATGATTTCAAGATTGCAAGGCTGGAGTATGCTTTACATGGCGGAGAAAGTGAAGACAATTTTTATACATTTTTAGTAGAAAACACCTGTTTTATCTATGGCAGCAGAATATATTTCAATGGCAATGAGATTATTTCGCCTGACGGTACCGTTATCCTGTTTAGCAACCTTAATACAACTGACCTAAACCGTGGTTGCCATATAAATGTCAAAAACATTTACATAGATGGTAACATTAATCTTGAAGGGGGCAGTGCCAGTTTGGGTTTAAGCGATAATACCGGAAACATATATGTAAACGGGAATATGGTATTGGGGAACGGAAGGCGCGATATATACGGTACTGTCTACGTAAACGGCAACCTTGTTCTAAAGGATGCAATAATACATGGGACAGTATATGTTAATGGTAATCTTACTTTACAGTGGACACCCACAATATATGGAAGCATTCAGTACACGGGCACATTTACTTATCCTACCAATATGGGTTCCCACATTACGTCAAAATGTACCAAGGTAGACAGTGTACCGGGGTTTGATATGCCGGATTACGGAATGCCCCCTTTGAAGCCTGACAACTGGTATTTTGAGAATGGTTACGTATCGGGTGGTCCATTAACAGATGGAAAAAAGATTTTTTCTTCAACTAATTATACCAACACAAATTGGCAGGATTGTGAAAACGTGATAATAGTAAGCAAGAGAGATATTACTTTGGGTGGTTGGAGGACGGTTACCGGCCTCCTTTTTGCACCAAATGGCAAGGTGACATTCACGGGAGCCCGTTTTGAAGGTATTGTAATTGCAAGAGACGGTTTTTATGTTACAAGCGGCGGTACTACAGTAGTGTCAAGGAATATAGAAGAGTTTATTCCCAATATTGAGGATTTACCGTTTGAGGTGGGAGAATGAGAATAAAAAAAATGCAATCCGAAAAGGGTAATGTGCTGGTTATGGTTCTTATACTTTCCGCAATAATGATTGCGCTTGGCTCAGCATTGTTGTTTGTACTCATTTCGGAAGTGAAAACAAATAGAGTGATGGAGGAAAGAGAAATAGCAACATACCTTGCTTATTCAGGTATAGAGCATGGGATAAAAACTATTGAGAATACACCTGAAGGTGAGGACCCTATAATGCCTGCAGGGGCTATAGTTGTGTATAACAACAGCAATAAGCAGTATGAATACCAGGTAATAGAAATAAGCATTAATTATGTCAAATCAGCGGGAAGGATAGTAGAAAACGGAGAGGTCATAAGAGAAATTACAATGTCGGCAAGTATTGATGACAACGGCAATGTAAGGCTTATTAAGCAATAATTTTCAGGCAGTAACCGTCTATTCTATTATTTAATCTAAACGGCGTTTGCCGCCATTATCTTTATATAATCAGGATCTGAAGCATAATTCAGCATATCGTCAAAGAGTATTTTCTTTTCTTTGTAAAGTTCAAGAAGTGAATTATCCATGGTTTTCATGCCAAACTTTGCACCTGTTTGAATTGCATTAAAAATCTGGGGCGTTTTATTTTCTCTTATCATATTACGTATAGCTGGAGTCGAAATCATAACCTCAACTGCCAGAACTCTTGAATTACCGTCTGTTGAAGATATCAGCTGTTGTGATATCACACCCTGCAAAACAAGAGAAAGCTGGGTCCTTATTTGATACTGTTGGTATGGCGGGAAAACATCAATTATTCTGTCTATGGTTTTTGCTGCTCCTATTGTATGGAGTGTGCTCAGTACCAAATGTCCTGTTTCAGCAGCAGTAAGGGCAATACTTATGGTTTCCAAATCCCTCATTTCTCCTATCAAAATAACGTCCGGGTCTTGTCTTAAAGCTGCTCTGAGCGCATTTTTAAAGCTCAGGGAATCTGTTCCGATTTCACGCTGGTTTATTATGCTTTTTTTATGGTTGTGTATATACTCGATGGGTTCTTCCAGGGTTAATATGTGGCAATCCCTATTAGTATTTATCCAGTCAATCATTGCAGCCAGAGTTGTTGATTTTCCAGAGCCCGTAGGACCGGTAACCAGTATCAGTCCCTTTGTTAATTTGCATAAATCTGCTATTACAGGAGGAAGACCCAAAGAATCAAAATCCGGTATTACATGGTTTACAAGTCTTACAGACATCCCGAAATTATTTTTCTGGCGGAATGCGTTTATACGAAAACGCGTAGTATTGCCGAATATAATAGACGCGTCTACTTCTCCTTTCTTAGTAAGTATACTAAGCTGTTTCTCGGTAAGTATTGTTTTTACAAAGTTTTCGGCATCTTCTCTCAAAACGGGGACATCTCCTAACGGTTTAAGTTTCCCGTTTACCCTGCACATGGGAGGGATGCCTACAGCAATATGCAGATCGGAAGCTCTTAAAGCAACGGCCCTATCTAATAAATTATGAATATCTTTTATCATAGCTTTCACCTTTCCAGTTATCCTTCCCATTATTTACAATTTTTATTACTGTACTTGCATAAAAAGTTTAACAAATTCAGTACTTTTAAAGATGGAAAAATGTAAAATTTTTTACTTGACATACGTTATTCCGTACGGTATAATTGACTTAAGGGGTGATTATTTTGAAAACAATAAATGTTACTAATGCAAGGGATAATTTATATACTTTGATTGATGAAACCGAAATAAACCACGAACCAATACAAATAACGGGTAAACGTAACAATGCAATTCTTATATCAGAAAGCGATTGGAACGCTATACAGGAAACATTATACTTGTTAAGCATTCCAAACATGAGGGAATCTATAATCGAAGGAATAAATACTCCGATTTCAGATTGTTCTGAGAAATTGCAATGGTGAACTTTAAGCTGGTATACACCAAAAAAGCCCAGGATGACGCACTTAAGTTGAAGAATGTTGGCCTTAAAGATAATGTTGAAAAATTGCTTAATATTTTAAAAGTTAACCCTTTTCAGAATCTACCTCATTATGAAAAGCTTGTGGGGGATTTAGCGGGTGTTTATTCCAGAAGAATTAATTTAAAGCACAGACTTGTGTATCAAGTTTTTAAAGATGAAAAGATTGTAAAAGTAATTAGAATGTGGTCACACTATGAATGAGATGTTTGCATTGACTCTATTATTAAACCGTTACGAAAGTAGAGAGTCAATGGTGCAATTTCTATGAAAAAGATGGTGATAAATATTCTAATGCATAATATAATAATATAATAATGATGGTGGTTAAGATAAATACTAATGGCGATGGAGCTCGCCAAAAATGCTTGGATTAAAAGCTAATAGCTCCTACTTTTTTGTAGGATCATTAGCTTTTTATTTTTTATGAAGGAGATGTATTATTGTGGATAATAGGAGTAAACCGACCAAAGAACGAAATAATGTTCGTACACTAGGCTGGGTAGCCTTTTTTGGTGGTTTCGGTCAGGATATGATTCAGCCCATACTTCCAATCTTTTATTCCTCTGTTTTGGGATTAAGCAAAGGGACTATAGGTCTTATTGAGGGCAGCTTGACAACAATCGTAAGTGTTTTTAAAATACTCTCCGGTATTATTTCCGACAGAATAGGAAGACGAAAGAGTATTGTTTTTATAGGCTATTTACTTTCGGCAATAAGCCGTTTCTTATTTGGCACTGTGTCTTCTGCATGGCAAGCTTTTACTTTACGTTTGATAGACGGTATAGGAAAGGGAACAAAAGATGCTCCCAGGGATGTATTAATAGCCCAATCTGCAAAGGAAGGTCGGGTGGGATTCTCTTTCGGATATCAGCGTATGCTTGATACTTTTGGTTCCGTTATGGGACCGCTAGCAACAACCGGGATACTTTATCTATTAGTAAACGGAAATATAAGGTACAGGATAATCTTTTATATCGCAGGTCTTATTTCTGCGGTAACAATACTTTTAATCGGACTTTTTGTAAGTGAAAAAGCCACACCTGTTTCCAAGGAACAAACAAAATTCGATTTTAGCATATTAAAGGGTAAATTCCTGTTTTTCCTTATAATCATGCTTGTTTTCACGTTGGGTAATTCAAGCGATTCATTTTTATTTCTGCGTGCTCAAAACGTTGGTATAGATCCTGTTATTATACCGATTGTATATGCGGTGTTTAATCTCCTTTATGCTCTTTTGTCCGTTCCGGCTGGCAGTCTTTCGGATAAGATAGGCAGGGTCAAAGTAATGCAAGTCGGATGGCTTGTTTATGCCCTATCGTATTTAGGCTTTGCCGTCGCTAATCACCCCTGGCATATATGGTTAATATACATATTCTACGGTCTTTATTATGCAACAACCGAAGGAATAGCGAAGTCATTGATCGCTCGTATAGTACCAGATAGCAAACGTGGTACAGCTTATGGACTATTTAATGCCTCATTAGGCATTATGACCTTGCCAGCAAATATTATTGCAGGATACCTTTGGGATAAAGTTTCTCCTTCGGCAACATTTTATTTTGGGGCTGCATGTGCTTTTGCTGCGTTATTGAGTATAAGCTTTTCAAAAATAGAAAGAGCTCCATAGAAAGGATTATTTTGTGATGACTAATTGGATGATACTCTTTTTGATTGCCTGGCTTGCTGCAACTATATCTGGTTCTGCAGGTTTTGGAGGTGCATTAATATTATTACCGATACTCACAAACATTGTCGGTGTCAAGGCTGCCGTTCCTATTCTTACGGTTGCACAACTTCTAGGGAATATGTCTAGGGCTTGGTTTGGATGGCGTGAAATACGAATAAAGCCCGTATTGCTGTTCATTTTAGGAGCTATCCCAACGACAATTATTGGGGCAAAGCTTTTTGTATCTTTACCAAAGCAGTATATAAATACAGGCATAGGAATATTACTGATTATTATTGTAATTATGCGAAGGGTAAAATTATTCGACTTTAAGATAAACGAATTATTTTTAATACCTGGTGGCGCTTTAGTAGGATTTCTTTCGGCAGTAGCCGGAAGTGCTGGCCCTCTTGGAGCGGCATTTTTCCTGGGATTAAATCTTCCTGCTATCGCCTATGTCTCAAGTGAAGCGGTTACTGCAGTAGCAATGCATATTACAAAAACGGTAATGTATCAAAAATATGCATTAATAGGCTTAAACAACCTTCTATTAGGTCTATTTTTAGGGGTGGCGATGATAATTGGCTCATGGACAGGAAAAAAGCTAATACAGAAACTTTCCCGTGCAAAGTTCCTGCTGTTGGTAGAAGTCTTAATGGTTATATCAGGGCTGCAACTTATTTTATTCAATCAATAACCGGACTAATTATGATATATATTTGGGTTTAGTGGTATAAAATAAAATTAGCAAACAAAATAAAGTAAAAAGTAGATATGGCCCACCTAAACCACTAGGTGTATTCGGTTGATGGTTTCTATTATATCAATAATAGTACAAATCAGCCTTGCAAATAAAATAAAATACTTGTTTAAATATGGGGGATAATTAATGAAAGAAAAAATTTATACCATACCTTTGTGGGATGCTTTTAGAAATGCTACAGAATGTCCATTGTGTGAAATAGAGGCAAAAATTGAGAAAAAGTATATTGATAACCTATTCAGTGAACATGATGCTATAATAATGGATACTGCTTTTAACAAAGAAATAACCAACTATACCTTTTGTAATTCACATTTTAAACAGCTTTATGAGTATCCAGATAAACTTGGACTTGCTTTAATAGTTCATAGATTACTTTATAGTGAAATTTCACAACTGAAAAGGTTAAAGTTAAGTGAAAATCTTAAAAGAATAATTGATTTGTCACTTTTGGCAAGAACTACAAGCATCATCTTTAAAAACAGTAAGAATAAGATAAAAATAGATAAACATTGTTATCTATGTGATAAAATAAATAATGCAATGGGATCATATATTGATATAATGATTGACTTATGGTCAAATGATGAAGAATTTAAAGTTTTGTTCAACAAATCAAAAGGACTATGCCAGAAACATTTTAATTACGTTATTAACCACTCTAAGAGAATATTCAGTAACAAAAAGAGGAAAATTTTTATTTCGGCATGCCTGACAAATCAACTAAACAATATGTATCGTATGAATGAAGAATTGGAGTGGTTTTTGAAAAAATTGGATTTCCAGTTTAAGGATGAACCGTGGAAATCATCAAAAGATGCTCTTGTAAGGAGCATTAGCAAAATAACTGGCAAATTTCTATAACAAAGATGGTTACAAGATTGAAATATTATTACCGGAAATAATCCGAATTGCGTCTATCCAGGCTGTTTGCTCATCACCTTTAGGCTCGTTTGAAAATCTGTAATCCATCTTTCTCATATATTCATTTAATCTATTTTGCAAAGTTTTAAGCTTTTCAATATAGTTATCAATAAGCTTTTGCCTCTGTTCAAATTCCATTAATGGTAAAACCTTCACAAAGTGATCATAACATAAACCCTTCGAGTTATTGTAATATTTAAAAACATCCGGGTCGGTAAAATATTCTACAAAAAACTCCAGATGCCTGGATTCAGCTTCATGTTCATTTTGGCAAACAGCACATTCACACTTTCTCAATAAGGAATTTAAGTACTTGTTTGCTTTTTTATTCTTTCTTTTATTTAAATGTAGTGTTAATTGCTCATTTTTCAATTTAATATTTTCAATACTATTTATAACCTTCTCAATAAGACCCTCATACATTATTGTCTGTCCGAGATTGTTATCATATTCTGTTTCTCCGATTTTTTTCAAAATCCATGCATGCCTGTTACAATAGCCAATGGAATTGTAAAATCTAATCCGTGTTGAAAGATCATTCACGTTCTCATCCAAAAGATACCGGAAATATCTTAATGTACTATTAAAAACATTATTGCAAATCACACACCCATCCTTTTTAAACCCTTCAACAAATGATATATATGTTATTCCCCTCTCACTAATAAAAATCAACCTCCTTATGTCCATGATTCACCTTCCTCTCCAAAACTATCAGGTGTTGCCGCCGAATATCCTGTTATACAAATCCTCACCATAACTGGTTCGCAATGGTTCCCCTTCGATTATTTTAAAAGTCCGTCTTCCGTCGGTTTGCCTTTCGGCCCGCAGGAAAATGAAGTTTTCTATTTTTTTGCAATAAAAACCGTACGCAAATTCATATAAATGTGTAACGAAGAAAACCTTGATATGCTTTTCCAATAATGCACAAATTATTTACCTTGCAATCTCCGAGCCCTCTCTTTCGTTTGTCGCGGCAAATGATTCATTAAACAGCAACATGGAATTTGACGTTATATTGTCTACGATATCGCTCATTCTGCTGAGTTCTTCATCAAGTTTCCCGCTTTTCATAGTAGCGTCTTCTTCCCTTTTGTAGTGTGTAAAAAGGCCGTCGCAGATATTGGAACAGAAAGACTCTGCCGGCACAAACATGCCGCATTGCATCATCAATTGGGATAAACCTATGCTTCGCAAAAAAGTCGATTTGCCGCCCTGGTTGGCGCCTGTGATTATCACGAGGTTTTTATTGTCAGCGTTCACATTGTTACCTACAATTTTTTGTTTCATGGTTAAGGCCAGACAAACGTCGTATAAGCCTTTAAAAGAATGTCTGCGTTCGCCAGGAGACACAGGCAGGGGAAAAGATATCGGTTCCCCAATTTGGGCAAGTTGCTCATATAAATTCAAACAACCGATGTAAAAAGCCAGTTCGGTTCTTAACATATTAAAAAAACTGTTAATATGATCGGCGGACTGGGCGAGCGCATTGGCCACAAGGTTGATCCC
>JABUEW010000005.1 GCA_013314855.1 Bacillota bacterium
ATTATAATTACTCTACATTATAATTACTCTACATTATAATTACTCTACATTATAATTACATTAAAAATGGTTTTTGTCAATATAGGGTAGGGTGCAAAAGGGCACATTTTTCTTTTCATGAAGAAAATGCACCCCATTGGGATATACAGAAAAATACAAATTTTCAAATACTCGGTTTTTACAACACATTGCTTCTTATGATGGCTTATACCCATCAGGAGGGTTTCTTTGAAACCTTCTCCTTCAAAATCTTTGTAGTATTTCTTGTCTTTTATTTGTTTTATTGCCTCATCAGCCAACCTCTCCAGTTTTTCCTCACCGACCATAGTTGGGTATTTTTATATTGTAGTTTATGAACCCTGTATTTTCCCCCCTAGTGTTATATACCCTAATTAACTCACCAGGATGTCATCTTTTCTTCAGCTTTTCTGGTAATATATTCCTCATGCCCTACAGTAATTTTACGCTAACCCACAATAACCCCTACCCCATCCGGTATTATAACTATACTCGCATTCTTACCTACCATATCTTCGGCCATTTTAACAGCTTCTTCCAGTGAAAAGGCGTGGAGCATTTTCATATCATGTATAAGCCCAGGATCACATTTATCCGTAACCATAATTACATTAGCCTTCATAAGGACTCTTGCCAAAATCTGGGCTTCCCACTGGTCGGCCATTGTCTTATCCTGTGGAATGCATGAAATTCTCCGGGCTACCTCATCTACAGTAGCTGCATCTGCAAACCAGCGGTAAAAAGCCTCACCTCCATGCCCATCTCTGCACTCCGCAACCATTATAATCACCCCTCCATCGTTTACACAAGCTTCTGCAGCAGTCATACCCTTCACTGCCTGGTAAATATTCTGATCAAGGGGGTACCCTCCATTAGATGTAACCACTATATCAGCTTTAACTGAGCATACTTTCGCTATTCTTTCTACATATTTACAGCCACATTCATGAGCTTTTTCCGGGTGTCCTGCAAATGCTCTGGTAATTTTCTTCTCACTATCCAGTACTACATTCAATATAAATTTTAGGTTTGCCTTGCGGGCTGCAAAAAGCATATCAGTATGTATGGGATTATTTTGAAGGTTTCCTGTCCTTGCATTTCTGTTTGCAATAAACCTGGAACAATGGTTGGCAAGTACTGTTTTTTCTGATGCAATTCCCGGCAGAATACTTTTTCTTCCCCCCGAAAACCCGGCAAAGAAGTGAGGCTCAATAAAGCCTTCAGATACCACAAGGTCAGCCCAATCTATCAGTGAATTAAGCCATAACTCGCCACCCGAAGGCAGTATGCCCTTGAACACCATACTACTGCTGTTCCTGGAATCGTGGTTAATAATATCCTCTTTTTCGGCCAGTTCGGCACCAAATTTTGCAATTATTTCTTCACGGGTTGTCAACCTGTGGAAACCGGTTGCTATTAAAATCTTTACATCAACATCCGGGTTTAGCCTCCTGATTTCCTCCAGTATTAGCGGCATTGTAATCTTGCTGGGGACAGGTCTGGTGTGGTCACTTGTAATTACAAGCACTTTTTTTGCATCTCTGGCTTTTAAGCTTAATCTCTCGGAATGAATCGGGCTTTGCAGCGCTTCCAGTATAATATCCTCCTGTGTTGCTGAAATTTCGGCGGTTCTTGCGCGCAATATTCCCTTAATCCTGCCGGATTCCATTACCAATTCCATGTATCCCGTGGAATATGGAATTTTTATTCTTACTATATCTTCCATTTTAATCACTCCCACATACTTTCCCAGGGTTTAAAATCCCTTTTGGATCAAAAACCCTCTTTATTCCCCGCATAAGGCCAATCACTGTTTCTCCGACCGATTCTTTCAAATATGGGATTTTTGCATGCCCTATTCCATGCTCCCCCGAAACTTGCCCTTCAAGCTCCAGTGCTTTATCATACATCGCTTTCATAACCTTACCGCATTTTTCTTTCCATACATCGTCGGACAAATCATCCCTGCAAACATACACATGAATGTTGCCGTCTCCTGCATGGCCAAAACTCCTTATCCTTATCCCGTACTCTCTTTCCAGGCTATTCACGTATTTGACATATTCGGCAATTCTATTCCTCGGGACAACAACATCGCATTCATCCATCTCGGTTGTTGAACTCTTTATGGCTTCAAGGAATGCTTCCCTGATACCCCAAATAGATTTCTGGCGTTCTTCGGTGTTTGATAAAAAAACATCAACTGCCCCGGCTTCAAGACAAATGGTTGCAACATCTTCGCATATCTTTTCGATTTCTTCCTCCGAGCTCCCGTCAAGAGTAAGCAGAAGATATGCATCCGATGATTTATCGGGGAACTTCTTATCAAGAAATTTTTCCGCTGCCTCAAT
The DNA here is from genome assembly GCA_013314855.1 of Bacillota bacterium. NCBI lineage: Bacteria > Bacillati > Bacillota > Bacillota bacterium. The sequence continues at coordinate 2,370 of JABUEW010000005.1, forward strand.
TACTTCCCTTTGCATAAATTCAATTGCCGTAGGAATGGTTTTTGATTTGATTATCTTCGGTACCGTATCAATACACGAATCGAAATTTTCAAACGGCACAAGCAGGCTCATTACTACTTTGGGCGCAGGTATCAGCTTTAACATTATTTCCGTTGCAATACCAAGCGTACCTTCCGAACCTACCATAATATCTATCAGGCTGTACCCGGAACTATTTTTTGCAACTTTTCCACCGAGCTTGATTACCTCTCCGTTTGAAAGAACAACAGTCATAGCCATAACATAATCCCTTGTAACTCCATATTTTATGGCTCTCATGCCGCCCGCATTAGTCATAACATTCCCGCCGATAGTGGCACCTTTCTCTCCCGGGTCAGGAGGGTACATTAGACCTTTCTCAGCTACTTCCTTTATAAGGTCCATTAGCAGCAATCCCGGCTGGACTGTTATTATAAGATTTTCACCATCAAAATCCAGCACCTTATTCATCCTGGCAAGAGATAAGAGTATCCCTCCGTGAATGGCAACCGCGCCCCCGCATAACCCTGTACCTGCTCCCCTTGGTGTTACGGGTATATTGTTGTCATAAGCATATTTCATAATAGCGGATACTTCCTCGGTGCTTATCGCTTCTACTGCCACTTCAGGCAAAAACTTGCCATATACGGGCATTTCGTCATGCGCATAATCATCATTAATCTCGTCTCTGCCATAAACTCTCTCAGGTGAGCATATTCTCTTTAAATTCGCTATATCTTCACCTGTTATCTTTTTAAAACTTGCTTTGTTATTTCTTACTGTCTTGTCTTGCATTTTATCCTGCATCAATAATATCTCCTTTCTTTATTTTTTTATTTTTGTCTATTATTGTTTATTTTTGCGATACATTGATCTGACCTTTTGTGGTATAGTGGCCTGACCACTAAAAAGTAAAATCAGCGCTACAAATCACAAATCTCCATCCTCCTTTGCCCTGGTTGTCTTTTGTTCTGGTTGTCAGGTTGCTTCTTTTACAAAATCCAGGTGCTTATTTGTAATTTCCGCAGCAAGTTCAGGGTTGCCATCCCTTATGGCTTCGTATATCTTCTTGTGCTGATAATAAAGGACCTTTGCATTGCTGCTGTCTTTTAATATCTTTGCCCTATTGAATTTTACGGAACTTTCCAGTATATAAGCAATAAATTCGGCAGCCTTTATCAAAACCATATTGCCTGTGAGGGAGAATATTGTCTTGTGAAACTGTATGTCAGCCTCAGCTCCCATATTAATATCATTTCCCTCGAGGGCCTTGCGCATGTTCTCAAGATGTATTTCCAGCAGTCTGACATCAGTGCTCGGACATTTATCCGCCTCTTGCATTTTAAAATCCTTTTCTATTTTGGATTGTTCATTTGCAGCACGCGCTTTTTTCACATTTTCAAGCTGCGTTTCTAAAGCCTGTCTTCTTGCGGCAAGCTTTACTGCCTCTATCTCCAGCATTTTCCTGAAATCCAGCAGATCGGTTTCCATATTTTCATTTTGAACAAAAAGAGGCGCTATTGTATTAACAAAGGGAGCTATATTCATATCCGTAATAAATGAACCTTCGCCCTGGCGCACTTCAATAAGCCCGATTATCTCCATGGCGCTGAAAGCTTCCCTTATTGATGCCCTGCTCACATTGAACATTTCCGCAAGAGTTCTCTCCGGGGGAAGGCGGTCTCCAACTTTAAGCTTGCCTTCCTTGATCATTAGGACAAGCTGCTCGATTATCGACTGGTATATTCTCTTTATGCTTATAGGGCTAACTTCCATATTTTCCCCCTTTTTTCTGTTTTTACGTGCTGCTGTTAACAGTTTTCTTTTTAGGTCATAAAGCATTAACTTATTTGTCCGGTGGCCTGACCACTTTATTATATATTATATTCGACATAGATTTGAAAAATCCTTTTTATCTTAAGAAATTTTTTGGTTTTCTATCTAACTTAGCATAACAATATTAATTTGTTAAAGCAATTGACAAATAATTATGCAACAAATATAATTAAATCAGTTAACAAATACATAAAGTAAATAAATATTTTTAAATAGAAGCGCAAAAATTTGTTGAGGTACATAAAAGAAGAAGTGGAGATATTAGAAACATTACCAAGAAACATGCCGAAACTAAAAGCTGTACTCGTTGATTTCGATGGTACAATATCCACATTAAGGTATGGATGGGAAAACGTTATGGGACCTTTAAGGCGGAAAGCCGTATGCAGAAAGTGAAAGGTTGGAAATGAGAGATGCAATGTTTATAGAAGAGTCAGGGAGTGAAGTTAATATGAAGTGGCAGAAAACGGATTTTGATTTTGGCGGTATAAAAACATACTCAGTCAAAGGAAGAAGGAACCTGGTTACTATAGAAAATATGGCTAAGCCGGGGATAGACCAGGTGCCTGAATGGGGAAATGAAGATTTCGATGAACTTGTATCCCGTATAGCCCATGCAAGAAAAAACGGACGTCCTGTTATTTTATTTATGGGTGCCCATGTAATTAAAAATGGATTATCACGTTACTTAATCGATTTAACAAGAAGAGGATTGCTGACCCACATTGCAAGCAACGGGGCAGGCAGTATTCATGACTTTGAACTGGCATACAATGGGGGTACCTCTGAAGACGTCCCTACCGCCATTGAAGACGGTTCCTTCGGGATGTGGGAGGAAACAGGAAGGTGGATGAACGAAGCTTTGCAGGAAGGGTACAAATATGGTATGGGTTACGGTGAAAGCCTGGCACAATATGTTGATAAATACCCTGAAAAGTTCCCTTACAAAGATGACTGTGTTTTTTATCAAGCTTTTAAAAATGGTGTTTATGCTACATATCATGTGGCAATTGGAACAGATATTATACATCAGCATCCTATAGTGGATTTTGCTGCAATAGGCGCAACCAGCGGAAAGGATTTTAAATATTTTTGTAAGTCTGTATCAATGCTTGACGGCGGGGTGTTTTTAAACTTTGGGTCAGGGGTTATCGGGCCTGAAGTTTTTCTTAAAGCCCTTTCCATATCAAGAAATTTAGGTTTTCCTACATTTAATATTACTACCGGAAATTTTGATATTCTCGACCTTGGAGATTACCGTTCAAAACTGGGTTATGACCACCCACACTATTACTATAGGCCAAGGAAAAATATTGTAAATAGGCCTACAAGCAAAGGAGGAAAAGGTTGGCATTTTTGCGGAGACCACAAGGTAACAATTCCTAATCTTTATAATAAGCTTATAAAGATATTGCCACAGGCTTAAAAGCAGCTATCATATTTACTATTTTCTATAATACTTATAATAGGCAATTACTGTGAAATTTTCTCCTGTATACTCATCTTCGTATCTGAAGTTTACTCCTTCAAGGCTCATTAGTTCATCAATCACTAGATTTTCAAGGGAATGTCTAAAGACAGTCTTATTGTTACATAATATAGCAACTTCATTATTGTCTATAATGTTTATAATTCCATCCTTGTTAAACTACCCCTGCAGTAAATTGCAGGGGTAGCTATTAAATACTCTTATCTCTTAAGCCGTACCTTAATTGTTAACGGTGCCTGAAGAAGTGCCATCCTCCCAATCTGGGTGGATTACCCGGGTCATCCTTAAGTAATTCCTTGTAATTCTCTGAAGCTTTCCTGAATGCCTTTGCATACTGTTCTATTATTTCAGGCCTGTAGTGTTTAAACCAGGGTATAGAATAAACCATGGAACCTATTTTCTCGCTTATAGGCAAGCTCTTGTCAAACTCCCTGACATCCCTCTCTGAATTAGCTATCCTTGTAGGTTTGCCATGCCCATATACGTCGCAGGTATTAAACAAGGCATGCGTATGCAATGCAGCATTGCATCCCGGATAACAGTCACTGACGCCTTCAGCCCTTACAGCTTCTGTAAACCTGGTTACTGAAAGGCCTTCCAGCTCTTCTGGCCTGTATAAGCCATGAGGTGCATACCAACCTGCCATATTGCTGTTGGAATCCTTCGGTGTACGGTGAGGCTTTATTCCCGGCACCCCTTCTAAAAGGTCCCAGAAATAATTCATTGCTTTACGGATCTCTTCGCAGCGCCGGTCATAATATTTAAGTTGTACACGGCCAACAGCAGAGCTCATTTGATGCATACGGTATTTATATCCGCCTAATGGTAATCCTGCGTAAGGCTTCAAATACTCTGTTTCAATTTCATTTGCATTAAACCTTTCATAATGTCCGAAAGCTATTGCTCTTTCATAAATTTCCCTGTCATTTGTTACAAGCATACCTGCTTCGCCCACTGCAAAGGATTTCCCACTCATAAGGGACATTGCTCCAACATCACCTATTGTTCCAAGCTTGCGGCCTTTATAAAGCCCGCCCTGGGCATGGGAAACGTCCTCAATAACTTTAATATTATGACGGCGTGCAATCTCCATAATAGGATCCATATCTGCAGGATGGCCTAAATAGTGTACTACAATTATAGCCTTTGTCCTGTCGGTAATTCTATGCTCAATATCCTTTGGATCCAGGCAAAGAGTATCAGGATCTATTTCTGCAAACACGGGTGTACCACCAAGAGAATATACCTGCGCCACAGAACCCCAATAAGTTACACTCTGGCATATAACTTCATCTCCAACTCCAACCTTGCAGGCATACATAGCAGTCTGTATTGCTGCAGTCCCGCTGCTGAAGCCAAGAGCGTATTTCGTTCCCTGCCACTCTGCGAATTCCTTCTCAAACTGCCTTGTAACATCCGTACCCGACATAGCTCCTCTATGGAGAACTTCCAATACTGCGTCTTCATCTTCTTTCGTAACTATAGGCCACTTAAAAATATCACCGGGATCACTCTGTACTGCTTTTGGCCCACCAAACAATGCAAGTTTCTCCGCCATTTATAATAACCCCCCTAATCTTTTATAAGAGTATTAATTATACTTCTGTATTTATACTTCTGGTTGTATTATAGAATATTGCCGATATGTTATCTTTGCAGATTCCACTTATTAATTGACATATTTTACGAAGCATTCTCAAGTATTGTGGCGGCGGTATATCATTGGTGATATCCCGGTCTTCTGTCTAAATAACCTGTTAAAATGATTAACATTATTGAAACCGGCTTCGTAACAAATATCCAGCACTCTTTTATCAGTGCTTCTTAGAAGTTCCATTGCCTTTGATATTCTTAAATCATTCAAATATTCAGTAAATGTTTTTGTAGTTATGCTTTTAAATAAATAGCTAAAATATGATTGAGATAGCATAAACCTTCTGGCAACCTCTTCAACACTCAAATCCTCTGCATAGTGTTGGTCAATATATTTAATTGCTCCAAATATGGAGTCCCTGTGTCTTTCAAAAGCAGAATGGGATTCTGAATTTTGAAGTTCCCTGGTAAACTCCCGGCCCACCATAACAAGCAGTTTTAGCAGTAAAGATTTTATTACCAGCAGGTATCCGGACTTTCTCTCATTATACTCCATTAAAACTTCATTTAAAATGTTTTCGACTTCAACCTGGATTTTACCTACCAGGTTAAGGCGGGGCTTTACCCTGCTTTCCCCCACAAGAAAAGGCTCAATATATGCAAAGTCAAAAAAAGATTCTACATTCTCAATGCTCCCGAAATTTTGGTTTATAAACTCGGGTATAAACTCAAATTCGAATATTTGTATAGTTGACCCCTCTCCTGTATTAATTTTATGGGGTATATAGGGAGGTATTACAAATATGTCTCCTTTAATAATTTTAAATTCCTGTTTATTAATGTAATGCCCTCCCTTTCCATGGCAAACATAATTGATTTGCATAAACTCATGCCTGTGCAATTGACCCGCAGTATTCGGCTGTACAGTATATTTACGCACAAAAATAGGCAATCCCCCGTGGTTGTTATCTGACATTTTCAGCAGTAGTATATCTCTATACTCTTCCTTATCAAGATATTCCAGATATTCCAAAGTTGAAGAAGTTGAAATCTTTTCCATAACACTCTCCCGACAACCGGTAGTTTAACATGGCGCTTTTAATTTAAATTTTAATATACATTATAATAGAAATAACTGATTTTGTGAAGCAGTTAGCTTATTGTTGATTTATTAGCAAATTCTTTATTAAAAATGTTAATGAAAAAATCAAAAAAGTTTAGAAATTTATTATAGTAACTCTTATAATTAAATTGTACAATAGGTGGGCAGAGGATAAAAAATTATAAAATTAAAAGGACGGTGGTTTTATGTTCCGCATTGGAATTATAGGTTCAGATAACAGTCATGCAGATGCTTTTTCAAAGTTAGTGAATATTCCTGATCCCAAAACAGGCGAGTTTTTATTTCCTGATTGTAAAATAACAGGGATATTCGGGCTGGAAAAAAAACGTACCGAAGAAGTTGCAGCTAACGGAAAAATTGATTTTATTGCAGAAAAGCCTGAAGACCTTATGGATAAGGTAGATGCCGTAATGGTGGTATTCCGCCATGGGGATTTGCATGCTCAATATGCTCTTCCGTTTATAAAGGCTGGAATACCCACGTGGATAGATAAGCCATTTACAATAAAAAATGAAGACGCACTCAGCCTCATTAATGCAGCAAGGGAACACAATACTCTTCTTACGGGAGGTTCCACCTGTAAATACGCTTATGATGTGCTAATGTTAAAAAATGCGGTGGAAGCTGGAAGCAGAATAGGGAAAATAAAATCGGCAGTTTTGAATTTCCCCGCAACCCTGGAAAATGAATATGGGGGAATATATTTCTATGGGGCACACCTGGCAGAAATGACCATGGCAGCTTTCGGATATAATGCAAAATCAGTAGTTGCCAATGAAAATAACGGCTCTGTAATTGCAACAGTAAATTATGAAAACTATCAAGTTGTTATGAACTTTATACCCGATTCAAAAGAATACTATGCAATAGTTTACGGTGAAAAAGGTACAATGTTCAGAGAAATTGATATATCTTTCGTTTATCGCCTTGGATTCGAAAAGTTTGTTGAAATGTTAAGGACTAAGAAACTGCCTATGCCTCTTGAACATCTGTATGCACCCGTGGCACTACTTAACGCTGTAGCAGAATCTTATAAATCTAAGAAGGAAGTAGCTCTGAAGCTAATATAAACTAATATGATAAATGCTGTTAAATAATACAATTAACAAATATTTACAATAAATATTTAAATGGTAGGTGAATTGTATGGGTGAACTTGCATTATTCGGAGGAGAAAAGGTTAAAACCACTCCTTTTGGAACCGGTAAAAGATTCGGGGAAGAAGAGCTCCAACAACTAAAGGAAGCATTAGATCAAAACACTCTTTTCTATTGGGCAGGTAATAAAGTTAAAGACTTCACAAAGAAATTTGCAAATCTTTACGGAGTAAAGCATTGTGTTGCTACATCTTCAGGTACCGCTTCCCTGCATGTTGCTCTTGGCGCAATAGGAGTTACCTGCGGGGACGAGATAATTACATCTCCTATAACAGACATGGGAACTGTAATTGGAATTCTTTATCAAAATGCCATACCGGTATTTGCTGACCTGGACCCGCATACTTATAATCTGGATCCGAAGTCTGTAGAAGAAAAGATATCCGACAAGACAAAAGCAATCATTGTCGTACACCTGGCCGGTAACGCTGCAGATATGGATGCTATTATGGATATAGCAAAAAAACATAATCTTAAGGTTATTGAAGACTGTGCTCAAAGCTACATGTGCTATTATAAAGGAAGGCTTGCCGGGACAATAGGTGACATAGGGTGTTTCAGCCTTAACGATTTTAAACATATTTCCGTTGGTGATGGCGGAATGTTGATTATGAATGACGATGAACTATATGAAAAAGCCTTCAGATTTGCAGACAAGAATTACAATAGGCTTGCAACAGATCCTGTAGCCACAAGGGCTATACAGTACCTTGCTCCAAATTACAGGATGAATGAACTTATGGGTGCGGTAGCCATTGCACAACTGGATAGAGTTGAGTCAATATGTGAAAGAAGAAATGCATACGGCGATGCCCTTACAAAAGGAATAACAGGCTTACCGGGCATATATCCTCATAAAGTACTTGAAGGGTGTAAATCTTCCTATTGGTTCTATATGTTCCGGGTAGATGAAAATATATTAGGTGTAAGCAGGAATGATTTTTCTAAAGCCCTTGCTGCTGAAGGCATACCTAATGGAGCAGGTTATATACCTATATGTGTTTATGAATATGATATCTTTACAAAGAAAAATGCCTATCCAGGAACAGATTGCCCCTTTGGCTGCAAATATTATGGAAAGAATATTGAGTATCATAAGGGATTATGTCCAACCGCTGAAGAAATTTTGAAGACGGCAATAACAATCCCTGTAAAGGAATACTATACCCAACAGGATTTAGCAGATGTCATTGCCGGGATAAGGAAAGTTGCCGAGTATTATTATAACATGAAAAAGTAGTTTAGCAAAATGTTGAAAGGTGTAAAAGGGGCACATTTTCTTCAAACTTCCGAAAATGCAACCCAAAACATATTGCAATAGACTCTTGATTATATTATAATTGTAACAAGCACTCAAGAAATGATGACGTAAAATTGTTAAGAGGGAGTAGCTTTAAATTATAAAGTCAACAACCGGCAATTTTTTGCCTGGCTTTATAATCCCACGTGGAAAGCAAGACTTTTAACATAATTCAGTTTAAGGATTATGTTAAAAGTCTTTTTTTGTTGTATTATTTGTTTAAAAGTATTTTAAAAAGAATATAATGTAAATAAGAGGGAGAGAGGATGGATAAATACTATGGATAAAGATAAACTTCAAGAAACACGTTCAAAGGAAATTAAGGAAATTCTTTTTCATACAATTTCGGTAGAAAAAACGCTTCAATATTTAAACACGGATTTAAACGGCTTAACGGAAGAAGAAGCCCTTAAAAGAAAATCTATATATGGCAGCAATCTTCTTGAGGAAGGGGAACGTAAAACCCTTTTCCTCATGTTCTTGGAGCAATTTAAGAATGTAATGGTTCTTGTCCTTCTTGTGGCTGCTGCTATATCGGGGTTTTTAAAAGAGATTACCGATACAATAATAATCTTAGCTGTTGTAATAATAAATGCTATCCTTGGAGTAATCCAGGAAAGTAAAGCTGAACGAGCCCTGGAAGCTTTGAAGAAAATGTCTTCTCCATACTCAAAAGTAAAAAGAAACGGTAATGTAACCTTATTAAAAACTGAAGAAATAGTTCCCGGTGATATAGTTTTACTTGAAGCAGGAGACTTCGTACCTGCCGATATGAGATTGGTAGAATCAGTAAATTTAAAGGTTGAAGAAGCGGCCCTTACAGGGGAATCGGTACCTGTCGAAAAGTTTACCCGGGAAATAAATGATAGGGATATTGTTATTGGAGATAGGAAAAATCTGGTTTTTTCCGGCAGCAGTGTTACATACGGCAGGGGTATGGGCGTTGTTACACATACAGGTATGAATACACAGGTAGGTAAAATAGCAGGATATATTACCAAAAGCAAGCCTGATGAGACCCCTCTCCAGAAAAAACTTGCCGAAATAGGGAAATATATCAGTATAGGTGTAATAGTTGTAGCTGTGATAATATTTATAACCGGGATGCTTAAAGGAAGAGAATTTCTCGAAATGTTCCTTATTTCAGTAAGCCTTGCTGTTGCAGCAATACCTGAAGGTCTTCCTGCTGTAGTAACCATAGTGCTTGCCATAGGTGTACAGAAAATGTCAAAGCGGAATGCAATAATAAGGAAACTACCCGCAGTTGAAACCCTGGGCAGTACAGATATTATATGCTCCGACAAAACAGGCACCCTTACACAAAATAAAATGACCGTAACTGAAGTTTATTTAGATGGAGGTTTAAAATTTGCCCATACTGTCACTTTACATGATAAGAATTTTAATATCTTTGCCCAAATTATGGCTCTTTGTAATGATTCCAGGGTAAAAAAGAAAGACGGGGAAGAAATTGAAGCTATTGGAGACCCTACAGAAACAGCACTGGTAAATTTTATAATGAGCAAAGGACTCAATAAAGAAGAAATGGAGAGATCCATGCCAAGGGTAAATGAAATTCCTTTTGACTCTGAAAGAAAGCTTATGACTACTATCAATCAACATGGCGAAAGATATAGAGTGCTGACTAAAGGTGCTCCCGATATGTTGTTAAAGTATTGTAGTAAAATATTAATAAATGATGAAATTTTACCTCTCTCTCAATCGCACCTTAAAGAAATTGAAAAGGCAAACAGCCTGATGGCGGGCAAGGCTTTAAGGGTACTTGCTATGGCTTTCAAAGATATAGATATTATACCTGAAAATATATCCTCAGAAAATATTGAAAATGATTTGGTATTTGTTGGCCTAACCGGTATGATAGACCCCCCCAGGGTTGAAGTAAAAAACGCAGTGAAAGTATGCAGACAGGCAGGTATTAAACCCATAATGATAACAGGGGATCACAAAGACACCGCCATAGCAATAGCAAAAGAACTTGGTATAATAGCTGATAACAGCCAAGTCATTACAGGCAGTGAACTTGATAAAATCAGCGACGATATATTTGAAGATCAAGTGGAGAAATATTTAGTATACGCCAGGGTATCTCCTGAACATAAAGTAAGGATAGTTAAAGCATGGAAGAAAAAGGGAATGATTGTAGCCATGACCGGGGACGGAGTAAACGATGCCCCGGCTCTAAAAAGTGCTGACATTGGCGTAGGAATGGGAATTACCGGTACTGATGTTTCTAAAAGTGTTTCAGATATGGTCCTGGCAGACGATAACTTTGCCACTATTGTAACAGCAGTTGAAGAGGGTAGGAGGATATACAGCAATATAAGGAAGGTTATACAGTTTCTTTTATCTGCCAACATGGGGGAAGTTATAACATTATTTATTGCTACCATGCTGAATTGGACCATCCTTTTCCCCATACATATATTGTGGATTAATCTGGTTACGGATACATTTCCTGCCCTTGCCCTGGGTGTCGAAAAGGCTGATAAGGATATCATGACCCGCAAACCTGTAAAATCCAACAGTAGCATTTTTTCCGGCAATCTTGGAGTGAATATACTTTACCAGGGCATTCTAGAGGGTTTTATAACACTTGCCGTATATTATATAGGTTTTAAGAAGTATTCATCAAGTACTGCAATCACTATGGCTTTTGCTACATTGGGACTTATACAATTAGTACATTCTTTTAATGTACGTTCAGGTATAAAATCAGCCTTTAATATAAGTTTTACATCAAATAAATACCTGGTATGGGCTTTTTTGTTGTCTGCTTTTCTCCAGATTTCTGTTATTGCAGTACCATATTTGAATAACATTTTTAGGATAAGTCCCCTAAACTTTACCCAGTGGCTCATAGTAGCTACTGCATCATTATCAATTATACCTTTTGTAGAATTAGTAAAACTTATACAGAGGCATAAATAAATAGGCGCATTTTCTTTCCATGACCCATTATATTCCATAAACGGTGCTCCAGGCCTCTAGAGCCTGTAAATTCACTTCGGGGCAAATCAAACTCGCAAAATAATTTGACTGGAATTTAATAATATTTCAATGTAATTATTTTGCTCATACAGTTGATTTGCTTATCCCTCGTCGGATTAACAGGCTCTACGAGGCCTTGCGCAATGTTTCTGTCATTATATGGGTCATACATAGAAATGCGCATAAATAAATCCACAGGTTGACTTATTACCCGGCAAATAACTATAATATAAGGTATAAGCTAAATGGAGGGTTAGGTATGTTAAATATTTTAAAAAAGTTATTGTGTCAGGCTAATAGGGTATTTGTTTTTATAATATTGGCATGTATTTTACTATTACAAGCGGTACATGTAGCAGCAGTAAATAATATTCCTGATAACACAATCCCTCTTTATATTAACGGCGATAGCAATGACCTCAAAGATGACGGCCCTGAAATAAAAGCACCCTCCGCAATACTTATAGAAGCCGAAAGGGGCCAGATTCTTTATAAGAAGCAAGCTGATAAAAAACTCCATATATCCACTGCCAATAAAATAATGACAGCCGTACTTGTTATTGAAAAAGGAGACCTTGAGTCAAAAGTTACAATCAGTAAGGAGTCTACTGCGTCAGAAGGTTCCGTTTTATTTCTTACTGTAGGAGAAAAATACACCGTAGAAGACTTGCTTAATGCAATAATACTTACAAATGCCAATGACGCAGCAAATGCACTGGCAGAATATATTGGCGGGGATATAAATAAATTTGTTGAAATTATGAACACTAAAGCTAAAGAATTGAATATGCAAAACACCTATTTTACCAATCCTACGGGCCTATATGACAGTGCCCAGTATACCACTGCCAATGATATTGGCATCCTTATGAAATATGCCCTTGGTCTTCCCACGTTCAACAGGATTTTTTCATACAGGGCTGTACCCTGGGTAGATAAAAAAGGTACGGATTTATTAACAAATTCAAATAGATTGTTCTGGGAATATGAAGGTGTTGATGGAGGAAAAACCGGATATATTCAAAAGGAACTGCAAACAGCTATTACTACTGCAACACGAAATGACAGAAGGCTTATAGCTATAGTTTTAGATGCCCCTGAAAATAGCGTCCTTCAAGATTCTGTCAAACTTCTGGATTATGGCTTTAATAATTTTAAAAAAGGTGTCCTGGTATCCAAAAATCAACCTTTAACAAGTATAACTATTGGAGATAAAGAAATAAACTTAATTAGTACAAGTGATATTTATTACACATACCCTATTGGTGAAACTTATGTAAAAAGCTTTAGTTTTAACATATCTAAGAACCTCAAACCTCCAATAACAAAAAGCATGATTATAGGTATAGCCCGTTATACTTTACAGGACGGCACAATCATTGATGTTAACCTTTATCCGGAAACAGAAATACTGCCTCCAGATAATTTCTATACAACATTGGTGAAAAGGCTTAAGGAGAACAGGGATATTTTCATCCTGTTGATTTTCCTTATATGTATTGAAGTTTTAATTATACTTTATAAGATATTAAAAGCAATCGTAAAACTTATACAGTTTTTTAAAAGCAGGCGCAGCCTCTAATCCCTTACATCCAGCTTTCCATATATTCCTCCTCCGCTGCACTAAAGTGCAGGGGGTACACCCCATTTTAATGGTGGGTAATTTTAAATACTAAATGCCCATTTTCCGCATCTGTCTCCCCACCTGGCAATTGCATTTCCATTAGATGATATTTCCACAACCTCACACATATTGGAACATCCGTTACATTCAATGCTTTTTGCCTCATAATTATCCTCTGCCGACTTGAATCCTCTGAATTTAGTGCTGTTTTTTTGCGTCTTTTCCTTTGTCTTCTGCTTTGCAATCAATGCTGCACCATACGCCCCCATCACATCATAGTACTTGGGAATTATTATATCCTTCTGTAGTGCTTTCTTAAAAGCAGCAACTATACCCACATTAGCTGCAACTCCGCCCTGAAACATTACCGGTTCTGATATATCTTTACCTTTAGCCAGATTATTTAAATAGTTTCGGACCAGTCCTTCGCATAAGCCGCAAATAATGTCTTCAAGACTATGCCCCGCTTGCTGTTTGTGTATCATATCCGATTCAGCAAAAACAGCACACCTTCCTGCTATTCTCACTGGTGATTTTGAACGCAATGCATATCCGCCAAACTCTTCTATCGGTATTCCCAGCCTGGCTGCCTGCCTGTCAAGAAAAGAACCGGTACCTGCAGCACATACTGTATTCATTGCAAAATCACATATTATTCCATTTTTTAGAAAAATAATTTTTGAATCCTGCCCCCCAATTTCCAGGATCGTCCTTACATCCGGTACAATTCTTTGAGCAGCAACAGCATGAGCGGTAATTTCGTTTTTAATTATATCTGCACCTGTAATAACGGCTGCAAGCTGTCTTCCACTTCCGGTAGCACCTACGCCGCAAATATTTACATTTCTACCCAAATGGTCTCCAAGAAGTTTCAAGCCCTCGCAAAGTACTTTTATTGGCTGACCGCTTGTTTTCAAATAGAGTTTCTCAATTATTTTATCATTTGTATCTATAACAACTAAATTCGTGCTTACTGAACCAACATCAATCCCCAGATAATATGTATCTAAAGTCAACTGTTCCTTTCTCCTTCCTTCTGTGAAGTAAATCAACAAATGCTTCTATCCGTGTAAAATACCCTGCTTCTCCCGTCATTTCATCAATTATTAATGTTAGGACAGGAATATCAAAATCTCTTTCAACAGCAGGCAGTATACTTTCAGCCACAATTTCAGGCATGCATGTAAAGGGATAAATCTGAATAACACCATCATATCCTTGTTGTGCATACAATATAGTATTTCCTATTGTCTCCCTGGCATGGCCGCCTATCATTTTCCCCAAATAAGGCTTTGCTGCGTGGGCATAACTTAAATTCCTGGGAAGTCTGAGAGCATTTTTGACGATATGCTCTGTTATCCAATCACTAATGGTTACGTAACGGTGTGTCTCAACCCCTATAGCTCCAAGCTTCGATTGAATATCAAAATTCGTGTAATAGTCAATAGTAGTATAAATCTCTCCTACTATTCCTATCTTCAAAGGATTTGCTTTTTCATCGGTTTTTACTTTCAAGAGATTATTCTTGGCGTCTCTTATCAGTTTTTTAATTTGTTCTATACCTTTTGCTGCTATAACATCCTTTTGAAATTTTTTGTATATTTTATCTACATCCCCTTTTTCCAGTTCACGTGGACGTATTTTAGATGCCAAGCACTCAACTTCATCAACTTCTATGGCAACTTGAGTGGTATTTTTTATTGCTTTCAGTATTTTGTATAAATTAAATCCTCCCAATAGATTCTTTATTCTCTGTAAAAGTTTCACCATATTTCCATTAGGTGGTTCCAGTGTTATAACATTCATATTATAATTTAAATCTTTTAAAATCTCCCTGTACATTTCACAATAGTAACCAAACCTGCAAGGCCCGCACCCACCGGCCATTAATACAGTGTCAGCTCCCACCTGGTAAGCTTCAATCAAATTCCCCGTAGTAATCTTAAGAGGAAGGCACGCACATTCAGGTACATGCCTGGTCCCGATTTCTAAAGTTCTTTTACTTGTAAAAGGAGGAATTACATAGTCTATACCTAATTCCTCCATTAAAACTTTAATACAAATATATAGATTCCCCATATGGGGAAAAGTTACTTTCATTACTATTCCTCCACCTTATCATATCTATAAATGCTTCAATCCTTGTATTCAGTCCCGCCTCCCCCGAGTGTTCGTCAATTGTCAGCACAATAAAGGGAATATCCTTATTTCTTCTAATTTTTCTTTCTGCTAAATCGCATACAAAAGAGTCTATTCCACAACCAAAACTCATAACATATATAATCCCGCTTATATCATTCCTATCCAGCAGGTGATATATACTTCCCATAACTTTTGTGCCGAAATACCAAAATATTTTCTTATTAAGAAGATTAGACTTTTCATGGATTGTACGCCCATCTATCATATCAATTGTAATGATATTGGCTCCAAGCCTTTTGAGTTTTGGAATAATATCCATATTTACATAGTTATCATAAAGGTTATAGCTATGCCCTATTAGTGCTATATTAAGTATATTTTTTTCACATTGATTACTTTTACTACTCTTATGTCCATAACTTATATAGCCACTCTCATTGCTTTCTTCATACTGCTCCCGGCAACCATCCAATATCTCACTCGGTAATATTCCTTTTTTCACTTTTAGTCTAAAATGCTTATATTCCATCAGAGCTTTTTTGTATGCCTTTTTTATTTTTCTAATATCGTCTGTTAAGTATTTTCCAACCTCTATAGCTGCTTTTGCAGCATTTACCTTTGACTTCCTCAAATTAACTTCTACATCAATTATTTGAGGTAATTCAGTAAAAGTATGCCTTATCATATCAGGCAGGCCGCCAAATTTAGGACATACATATTCCCTCTTTGATACGCTGGTATACCTTGGAATAAATAAATAATCCACTCTGTCTTTTAGGTTCATCACATGCCCATGATATATTTTTACCGGCAGACAGGCTTCATCTACACACTTTTTAACACCATCATTCATGATTCTTTTATTCGTGTTATCAGATACAATAATTTCCGCACCAAGTTCCTCCAAAAAAGTCTTCCAGAGGGGATAATATTGGTAATAAAACAATCCCCGTGGAATCCCAACTTTTTTTCCCATTGGTCAACACCTCGGAAAATAGTATTGGCTTATATTTTTTTAATTATACAGCTGACTATATATCCGGTGCAAAAAGGGTTTTATAAAAAAGGCGTAAAAAAGGCGTAAAAAAGGCGTAAAAAAGGCGTAAAAAAAGCGCTAACGCGCACCGCTTCGCGTAACTAATTCAAGTACCTGCTAATACTCGTACTGAATACCATGGACACCTTTATACTTTTTTGGTATCATCTCACCGCCGCAGTTTTCACAAGAGAATCGTGGCGGTACATCTATATCTCCATCATCCATTGCATCACAATATTCTACAACTTCCCTTGGTATATCCTCTTCAACATTACATTGCAAGCAAATGAATCTGACCGTCGATTTGCTGCTGTTTTGGGTTGATTTTAACCATTTTCTCTTTTCTTCTTCCCTTTGCAATCTTCTTTTTTCTTGGCGGTTCATATCCTATCAATCCCTCCAAACATCGTCGGGCCTTCGCACACTTTGCATATGTTATCACTAATTTACCATTCTTCAAACATACCTCGCCCTTATATTCCATTTCTACTTCACATCTTGGACACATCAGCGGATTCTTCCCTGTTCCCGCCTCAACTTTTTCCTTCCAGCTCTTTTTGGGTATTTTATTCTTTTTTACTTTGAGTATTTTATCTACTTTTGCCTTGTTTCTCCTTGAATATAACCCATAATACCTTATCGTTTTAAAATTCCTGTCCGGTATATGCCTTATTATCCTTGCTATAAATTCCATTACATCTATTGTCTCTGTTTTCTCCTTATTTTCTTTTTTATCAAAATATTTGAATGTTACTGTCTTGCCATCATATGACAATATCCTTCTTAAAGCTATTGCCGGCCTCCTTATATATCTGCCTATATAACCAATCTGCTCCTTTATCCCTACTTTCCTTTTGTTTGGCGGTCCATATACCACAAACCCCTCATCATTATTACTGTATGTCTTGCCTAATACCTTCCCGTATCTTTCTTTGTCACGGCCCGATAACTTCTTTCTTAGCATTTTTATTACGCAGTACTGCCATCTTTTTCTCAACATTTCATATGGGATGAAACCAACTCGTTTCATCCTACCATCATTTGTTAACCCACCCTCTGTAAGTAATACATGTACATGAGGATTAAAATTCATTGTAGCTCCAAACGTGTGAAGCCCCACCATCATACCAACTTCTACTTTTTCTCTTTTTTTAAACCAGTCCTGCAATAAGTCAACTGATATATCCATTAAGTCTTTTAGCAGATCTCGACGTCTTAGAAATATTTCCCACATCTCCTCAGGAAGTGTGAACATGATATGCCTATGTGGAATGTCATACATATTCTCTGCCGTTTTCCTGCTCCATTCCTGCATATATCCTGTTGCACAAACACTGCAAAATCTTCCCTTACAACGATGGGGCACTACTTTTGTCTCACCACAACAATCACACGCAAACAGGCTGAACCCTGCTTCTTTCTCACCACACAACCGGAATTTCTCTACTTCTTCAATTACTACCTCCCTTATGTTTTTACCGTGCAGTTTTACAAATCTGTCCCAGTTTTTATTCTCATCAAAAAATATTTGCTTTAATATATTTTCTTTCGTATCCATATCCCTAATTCTATCATTTTCTCTTCAGTTTTAACAGACATTTATTACCATGTAAATTGTTGGTGTATTGCTTCAAACCCACTTGCATCAACTGCTTAAACCTGAGCAAAAATATATAAATTCTTATACTTTAAAAAAAGCGCTAACGCGCACCGCTTCGCGTAACTAATTCAAGTACCTGCTAATACTCGTACTGAATACCATGGACACCTTTATACTTTTTTGGTATCATCTCACCGCCGCAGTTTTCACAAGAGAATCGTGGCGGTACATCTATATCTCCATCATCCATTGCATCACAATATTCTACAACTTCCCTTGGTATATCCTCTTCAACATTACATTGCAAGCAAATGAATCTGACCGTCGATTTGCTGCTGTTTTGGGTTGATTTTAACCATTTTCTCTTTTCTTCTTCCCTTTGCAATCTTCTTTTTTCTTGGCGGTTCATATCCTATCAATCCCTCCAAACATCGTCGGGCCTTCGCACACTTTGCATATGTTATCACTAATTTACCATTCTTCAAACATACCTCGCCCTTATATTCCATTTCTACTTCACATCTTGGACACATCAGCGGATTCTTCCCTGTTCCCGCCTCAACTTTTTCCTTCCAGCTCTTTTTGGGTATTTTATTCTTTTTTACTTTGAGTATTTTATCTACTTTTGCCTTGTTTCTCCTTGAATATAACCCATAATACCTTATCGTTTTAAAATTCCTGTCCGGTATATGCCTTATTATCCTTGCTATAAATTCCATTACATCTATTGTCTCTGTTTTCTCCTTATTTTCTTTTTTATCAAAATATTTGAATGTTACTGTCTTGCCATCATATGACAATATCCTTCTTAAAGCTATTGCCGGCCTCCTTATATATCTGCCTATATAACCAATCTGCTCCTTTATCCCTACTTTCCTTTTGTTTGGCGGTCCATATACCACAAACCCCTCATCATTATTACTGTATGTCTTGCCTAATACCTTCCCGTATCTTTCTTTGTCACGGCCCGATAACTTCTTTCTTAGCATTTTTATTACGCAGTACTGCCATCTTTTTCTCAACATTTCATATGGGATGAAACCAACTCGTTTCATCCTACCATCATTTGTTAACCCACCCTCTGTAAGTAATACATGTACATGAGGATTAAAATTCATTGTAGCTCCAAACGTGTGAAGCCCCACCATCATACCAACTTCTACTTTTTCTCTTTTTTTAAACCAGTCCTGCAATAAGTCAACTGATATATCCATTAAGTCTTTTAGCAGATCTCGACGTCTTAGAAATATTTCCCACATCTCCTCAGGAAGTGTGAACATGATATGCCTATGTGGAATGTCATACATATTCTCTGCCGTTTTCCTGCTCCATTCCTGCATATATCCTGTTGCACAAACACTGCAAAATCTTCCCTTACAACGATGGGGCACTACTTTTGTCTCACCACAACAATCACACGCAAACAGGCTGAACCCTGCTTCTTTCTCACCACACAACCGGAATTTCTCTACTTCTTCAATTACTACCTCCCTTATGTTTTTACCGTGCAGTTTTACAAATCTGTCCCAGTTTTTATTCTCATCAAAAAATATTTGCTTTAATATATTTTCTTTCGTATCCATATCCCTAATTCTATCATTTTCTCTTCAGTTTTAACAGACATTTATTACCATGTAAATTGTTGGTGTATTGCTTCAAACCCACTTGCATCAACTGCTTAAACCTGAGCAAAAATATATAAATTCTTATACTTCAAGAAAACCATCATTGCTTGTCTTAGGAGGTAGTTCACTCAGAAAGAGAACATTTGCAAAAAGAGTAATATGTAAAGATAAAAAGACTGCCCTAAATTTTAATTTGTTTTTTGAAGGGCAGTCTTAGCCGGTGCAACACGCGGGCACTGGTACCACATGCAAGTTTACGCCTTGCCGGCGCAACCCAATACATTAATAAGTTTATGTTTTACCAATTCTTTTATAGCTGCTCTAGCAGGACCTAAATATTTCCTGGGGTCAAAGTCTTCAGGGTGTTCTGCAAAATGTTTTCTAATAGAAGCAGTCATAGCAAGGCGGAGGTCTGAGTCAATATTTATCTTGCATACAGCCATTGAAGCTGCTTTTCTTAACATCTCTTCCGGAACACCTTTTGCTCCGGGCATTTTTCCGCCATATTTATTAATATCATCAATAAGTTCCGGAATAACTGATGATGCCCCATGAAGCACTATAGGGAAACCAGGAAGCCTTTTTTGTACTTCTTCCAGGATATCAAATCTCAACCTGGGCTCACCCTTGAATTTATAAGCACCATGACTGGTTCCAATAGCAATTGCCAGTGAATCAACGCCTGTTGCTTTAACAAATTCCTCAACTTCTTCAGGTTTTGTGAAAGCAGCATCCGCTTCAGATACATTGATTGCATCTTCTATTCCTGAAAGCCTTCCCAGCTCACCTTCGACAACAACTCCCTTGCTGTGGGCATAGTCTACCACCTGTTTTGTCAACCTTATATTTTCCCCTAGAGGATACTTTGAACCGTCAATCATAACCGAGGTAAATCCTCCATCAATACATGCCTTGCATATTTCAAAGTCTTCACCATGATCTAAGTGGAGACAAATAGGAAGTCCTGTATCTTCCAACGCTGCTTCAACAAGTTTCATAAGGTATATATGTTTTGCATATTTTCTGGCTCCTGCAGATACCTGTAAGATAAGGGGAGCATTTACTTCTTTAGCTGCTTCGGTAATCCCTTGTATAATCTCCATATTGTTTACATTGAATGCACCAATTGCATAACCACCCTCATAGGCTTTTTTAAACATTTCTTTTGATGTAACCAACGGCATATATAATCTCTCCTTGTTAACTTTTTGTCATGTTTAATATAATTTTAACATATTGTGGTTTAAAATCAAGGAGTTTTGAAAATTTAGCTCTGATCTTAATATTGAAAAAAAGTTAAGGTATTCTAATTTTATTATAGCAGAGCAGTTATATACGTGATACGTGCATGATACTTGCGGGTCTTTGTGCAGAATAAGCATTATTTATATGCTCTTTATTTTTATTAAACGGCAAGATATAATATAATTGATTTATATAATGCACCAATTTCTTTTTTAATTTCAAAGAAGGAAAATAGTTTTTGCAAAAGCACTGAGAAAGGAAGTGCAGATATTGACTAAAACAAAAGCAGACAAAGAAGCTATATTCTGGAATAAATTTGCAAAATATTATGACTGCTTTATGAACTGTATTTATAAAACTAAATATAAAGACATATTGAAAATGATGAATGATGAGCTTAGCATGGATACATTGTAATAAAAAATTCCTTGTTAAAGTCAACACCGTCTCTGCTTTATATTGTTTGCAAAAAGATGTGATTTATTTATGCGCAATGGTTCTTTTGTCCATTTATCCATTCTACCTATTGTTGCTTTCATAGAGTCTTCTTTCAGCATCAATCATGTGCTTTAGCATAATGTCGATCTTTTTGTAAAGCGTCTCAACGAAATTAGGACCAAGAACAAAGACATCCTCGTTTTCTTGAGATTCGGTGACAGGAAGGTATTTGTCAACCTCTCCTTTTATTAGATCAATAAGCTGATAAGTATTGTCTATTTCGTTTCTTGCTGTTTCATTCATGGAAAGAAGCCTCTTGTCACCATCTGTCTTGTTGAATGTGAGAGTGGCCATTCTTGTTCCGGAAAAACCCTTTATGAAGTCCATCCCCTGCATATTCATCATGTCTTTCAAGGCAACTTCTTCGCTAAGCACTTGAAATATATAAGGTCTGAATTGCTTTATTTCTTCATCAATTTTGAAAAGAGGAGTCAGCTTCGATTCTCTGTCAATAGCTGATTCTATGTCAATAGTCAATTCTATGTGCAACTATACTCTTTCTTGGAATCTCTAAATGGCGCCGCTTGGCGAGTCCGCTTAGTGGGTAGCTCGTTCCGCGCTCAGTCCGCATAGTAAAGCGTGAAGCATGGGTGTATGAAAAATTCCGGAGTCATTTATAAATACACCAAGCAAAAACCATCCTCCTCTCCTGTGACTCCTTCTCCCACTTGCGAAACAGTTGACAAAAAATGTGACAAAATGTGTACGTCCCCATTAGACACATTCTTTTAAATTCGTGCTTCATCTCTGTTGACACAGGAATTTGTTTATTTTGCGATAATATTGTCTTTCTACTCTATATCATCCATATTGGAACAATCAGATTATCTCTATCAATAGCAGATAATTCCTGCTTCATGCAAAGAATTGCTCCTTGTCCTCTTTCTACGGAAGCTTTTTCAAGCAATTTAAAAACTTCTGTTAATTGTCTTCCTGGGGTTGCTGTCTTCTTAATCTCCATAGGCATTAATTTACCATCTATCTCAAGTATTACATCAATTTCTTTTGTATCTTTATCCCGATAATAATAGATAAACGGTTGCTTAGCTGAGTTATAATAACTCTTTACAATTTCGGAAACAACATAATTCTCTAATATTGCTCCGCTCATCGCACCCCGTTCCAATGTTTCCGGACTGCTCCATTTCGTAAGATAGGTAACTAATCCTGTATCAAAGAAATATAGTTTTGGCGATTTAATAGTTCGTTTGAGCATATTGTTTGAATATGGATGCAGATAAAAAATAACTCCCAGTGTCTCCAATATGGTTAACCACCTTTTGGCTGTTACCTGATTTATATCCGCATCTCTTGCAATTTCTGCCACATTAAGCATCTGACTGCATCTACAAGCAGTTGCCGTAATGAAATTAAAAAATTTTAAAGAATCTATCGTTCCCGATATTTCTTTTATATCCCGATCCAAATATGTATTCAGATAGCTACTATAAAATATGCTTGTATTGGTATACTTTCCACTAATTATAGCAGGCATGGAACCATTAAAAATTCTTCTGAACATTTCAGGAGTATCCGCAGGTTTTCTAGTGTTTTTTCTTCTTAGCAGTGAATCCAAATCAATTGTAAATGGTTCATTGCTGCCTTCTCCATATATTTCATGTTGTGATAAGGATGACATGGAAAGTATAGCAACCCTCCCTGCTAAAGATTCCTGTACTCCCTTCATTAGTTTGAAAATTTGGGAGCCTGTAAGCCAGAAATCACCAGCATTGTGGTTTTTATCAATTAGTATTTTAATATATCTGAAAAGTCCCGGAGCATACTGCACTTCGTCTACCAATACAGGGGGCTTATTAATCTGAAAAAACATTGCCGGATCATTTTCTGCCAAATTTCTATTATTTAAATCATCCAAACTTACATATATACGACTGGTTCCTTCCATTAACTTCCGGAGCATTGTAGTTTTACCAACCTGTCTCGGACCTGTTATGAGTATAGCCGGATATTCCTTAGATAATCCCAGCACTATATCTTCTAAATCACGTTTTATATAGTTCATAGCAACACGCCCTTTCGGCTAAAATACAACTTGCATATATTATAGCCGAATTTATATATTTTGTCAACACGATATAATATGTATTCCTTGGCATTGTCTTCTCACAAAATTCCAACACCTATAATCGTCAAATAGTGATAATATAGCTCCGGACGATGTCTTGCCATCATAGATTTATCGCCGCAGCTGCCGCAATTTACACATACACTTCGTTTATGCAAGTTATTATGAGTTTAACACCTCCAACAATTCATCCGGTAAGAGTATCAGGAATTTTAGGTATTGTTATGGTTACTTCCGTGCCTTCCCCTTTTTTGCTCTGTATTGCAAGCCCGAACCTTTTTCCAAAATAAAGCCGCAATCTTGACTGGACATTATAAATACCAATCCTGTTGCCCAAACCGGGTTCACTCAAGCTCTTCCTTAAAAGCTGCAAAGCGTCTTCACTTATACCCGCGCCGTTATCTTTAACTCTGTATTCAATGTTTTCACCGGCATCAATGCATGATATTTCAATAACACCGTGCCGTTCCACTTTATTTACGCCATGGTATATTGAGTTTTCTATAACGGGTTGAAGTATCAGCTTTACAGTTTTGTAATCCAAAATCTTCTCATCTATATTCCATTTAAACTCAATATTTTCGGGATCCAAACTTGTTTTCTGGCGGAATTTATTGGATGCGACGAGATTTCCCGCGGCATCGTATATACTGATATAATCCTTGTCAAGTCCAAGATATATTGATTTCAAAAAGGAGAATTTTGGCTTTTTCTACTTTCACTTTGTTTACATAATCGACAAAATTCTGACCTGTAAGTTTTTTAAAAACCACACTGAAATATGCGGGCAAAATCTCCGCTATATCCCTGGCTTATGAACTGGTCCATGGCTTCTATCTTTTTTCCTATAATACTGCTTATATCAATAAATAAATCGTTCCTTAATCCGTTGAGACTTATTCCATCTCTCGCATTTACCGGCAACTTGGTTAAAAATATTTGTTTTACATGAAGCTCCGGTCTGCCATCAAGATTTTTCACAAATAAATTTACCCTGTTTATAGCGTTGAAGATCATTATACTTGCAAGGGTGTGAGGATCCGGGAAAGCCGCATTAACAGGATAATCCATTATAATAATATCCGGCCTTGTCCTGGCAATTTCCTCCGCAGTTTTATTCACAATATCTTCTTCAATTTTAATATAGTTATCCTCAAAGTCATAAGATATTAAATTATGAATACCTATTATTTCAGCCGCTTTCTCAAGTTCTTTCCTTTTCTTCATTATCACTTCGCTTTTCTTTGCATTGATTATTGATTGGTCCGGGTTTTTCTTCCTCCATTCCTCAGCAAACAGGTTAGGATGAATTCTGCCTCCATGAGTTAATGTTAATACGGTTATTTCATCTCCTCTTTCGGCATGCAATGCAAGCGTACCGCCACAATCGGTAATCGGGTCGGCAGGATGAGCATATATTGCCATAATTTTTAATTTCTTCATAAAGGATCTCCCCATAATGATAATATTTATAATAATAATACTACTACTGTCATTTGCCGTATGCGGCTTTCTGGGAGTCTGCCCGAAAATAGCAGGTTATCCGGGCAGGCTCCTAGCAACAGCTGCATTTTATATAATACCCAATCCCCGGTTCTCCCCCGGCAAAAACAATTTCTGCCATCCCATCTCCGTCTATATCCAGAAGATGCTCTATATGGCGCATTCCTGGCACTTTGAAACCTGTATATTGTAATCCTATTTCATCTTTTTTTACTTTAAAGACTCTGTTCAAATATTTTTCTTCCCTTATCCCTATTATGACTTCCTTTTCTCCATCATTATCAATATCCAGGGTTTGCATGTTAATCATGCTGTTTAAACCGATTTTTGGCTCCCAGCCTTCTATGGGGAGTTTCATAACCTCTGCCAGCAGAGGCAGTCCGTCAGCGCCAATACCCTTATTAATCAAATAATATAAACCTCCACCGGGATTAGGATCGGTTTTTATCCCCAGTTGATACGTTGCGGCACCCAAAATCAGATCTTCATACCCGTCGTTGTTTAAATCCGCAGGTACCGCGCACAGCCTGTTATGCACCTTGATTATATTTCCGTGAATATCCTTCAGGGGACCTGCCGATTTGAATTTTATTTCTTTGTTATTCCATATCCGGCCTTCATCAATTAAAATATACAAAAACCCTTTATCGGTGCCTACTATCATATGCTGCCTGCCGCTATTGTCGAAATCCCATTTAAACATTCTATTAAATCCCCAGTTTTTCCCCCCTATTGAATCCGTTTCGCCTTCTACGGCAAATATGCCGTTTTGATCTTTTATGGGAATTTTTTCTTTTGATAACCTTATCTCGCCATTTTTTGCCAATATTTCTCTGCAACTCCAGTTATTATTCCCGGAGTCAATTATGAATCTTTTTTTCTTGTCCTTATCTTCCAGGATCTCAGTAAAATTATATCCTGAAGTAATTGCATCATTGCTGCTTATCCACCTGTCAAATTTAAATTCGGGCACTATATTGCTGACTCTTTTATTCTTAAGCAAAGCCAGTTCATTTCCATTGGATATGAAAATATCAGTCCACCCCTCATTATAAATGTCAATAAGTGTTGAATGAAATCCGAATCCTGATATATCCAGCCCTTCAACAGGCACTTCTCCCATATTTTTAAACATGGGGACATCCTGGCTATTGCTGCCAATCCTATGAAGGAAGAAAAGTTTCCTGGTTTTTGTACCTGCCAATACTAAAAGGTCATATGTATCCGTAACAGGATTTCCATACAATTCCGGGCATGTATTGCTTCCCGTGAAGTATTTTTCTCCATCGACCCCTTCTCCAAGCAAAAACGGGATATCATTTTCATCCACCAGTTTATAACAGGGCATTACATATTCATCACCGTATCTTTCTATAAATTCCATGCCATATTGTGTTACCAGCTGTGACTTATCTTTTCTGTATTTTCGGCCCTTATAAACAGGTTTCTCCTTTCCGTCCCCCAGGTCGGGAAGCCACCATAAATTGCCCGAAAAATCCCCAATAACAAGGTTCAGCCGGCTGCCTTCTCCTTCGGGATAGATTGATGGATAGGTATAATTATGAAATTGCGGTTCTATATATTTATTTTGATCATTCAACTGATGTCCGGGATTATCATACGGTATATTAAATGTAAGGCCGCTATCGTAATCTTTTAAAACACCCATAAAATCAAAAGATAAATCCGGGTACTCCCCTCTTCTCTCTGAATAATATAAAAATCCTCTTCTATCCGATATTATGAGATCATCAAGGCCATCTCCATTCCAATCGGCAGGAATAGCCAAAGTTGGTTGAACAAGAGATGGAAAAACTTTTATGGGTTCGGTATTTAGCTCTGTATCATTAAGGCTTTTGGATGGATATAGGTAAATCCCTTCCCAGCACCTGCTAATAAGCAAATCCCTGGCACCCCTGCCGGACCACTCCACTACCGAACCCCTTAGCACTAATCCAAAAGATATTGGTCCGTATTCGCTTCTAATAAAAACTTTTTTATCCGGGGTAAGAATGTCTTTCTCCAAGTATTTCACTCCTTTTTCCTATTTATATATCAAATTTACATATTTATATATCAAATTTACATATTAATTATGTTTATATTGATTCTGTAATAAAACTATTTCTGTTTATCCCCTGTATTATTTACCTGCATTACTAATTCCTGCTTCAAGAACGGCTTCTTTGATCCGCTCCCAATCTCTATCGCATAGTTCATACCCTAACTGGGAACCATGGATTTCACATATCCCTTTTAGCTTTAAACCAGCTTTTATCCCGATGGAAAAATTCGAAAAACTTTCCTGGCTTCCTCCTTTTACTGCATTGAAAATCCCGGAAAGTTTATTTATCTTATCCTGAAGCATCTGTATTCCACCTGTGTCTTTTTCTTTCCCAAGCCTGAGCATTTCCTTGAAAAGCTTCGGTCCCAGCGCTGCAAGCGCATAGACAAAACTGCCTCCGAACAGGGCTGTGTAAGCGGCAAACCTTTCAGACCCACTATATACAACAAAATCTTCTCTGCCTTTAAATATGCAAAGAAGCTTGAAAAGCCTTTCGGCATCCAAGCTCGTTTCTTTTATTCCTATAATATTCGAGTGCCGGCTTAAGGATTCGACGAGATCCGGTTCAAGATTATTCGGAAGCCTGAGAGGAACATTGTACAGTATTAATGGTATGGGACTGCAATCAGCTGCCTTTGTAAAAAACCTGTAAAGCTCATCCTGTGAATACCTGTAATAGTATGGAGGAGTAAGCACAAATGCGTTCACTCCACTTTCCGAGTAGCATTTTATATTTTCCATTACAACTTCCAGCGAGGCATCGCTAACCATAAGCATTAACGGCACCCTCCCGGAAACACAATCAACAGATACTTTGACAAACTCCTTTCTTTTTTGGGGATGCATGGAAAAATACTCCCCTGTGGAAGACAGCAGGAATATTCCATCTGCTTCATTCTCAATAAAATAGTTGTGCATTCTTTCAGTTGCTTCTCTATCAATACCGCCTTTACTGTCAAAAGGAGTAGGAGAAGCTATAATAAGACCTCTCATGTTATTGATATTCATGTTTTATTCTCCTTTGCCCTTGCCTTCAAATGCATTGTTAATATCCGGGAGACAACCGGAAGATAACCGGAAGATAAACAATTGATGATTTCCGGATGCGTAGCTTCCTATATCCGGCTTCGCATATCTACCGGGCTATCCACCGCCGGTTTCGCTTATACGCTCTCCCGGACTACCTAACCTTACGTTAAACCAAAAAACTAAAAATCGCCTTTCAATACATCTTCATAAAGGGGCGCCTTGTTTAATTCTTCTTGTATCTTGGAATATCCTGCGTCGTTGATTCTTTTAATGTAATTTTCCCATCTTGTAAGGTTTTAAAAGATGTTTCTGCCATTCATTCCATGCATATTTTTGAGCTTTTGCCGTAGTCTCCTCCCACGAAAGCTTTTTAATATCCAGGTCCGTAATATAATTTGAATTGTATGACCCCAATCCTGTATTCGAACCGGTTTTAATTCCTTCTTTTAATATGGGAGCCGATTCATAAGGTTTCCCTGACCATTCAAAGTGAACCCCTTCCTCTCCGTATCTTAAAAAGAATTTCGCATCCTTGTCAAAGTTTGCGTAATCAAACAACTGAAGTATTCGAACCAGTTTTTCATCGTCTACCTCTTTTGCCACATAAAAGTAATAAGCATAGTTCATAAAGCTATAAGGCCTTGTTCCACCTTTTCCGTTTAAACCGGTTTCAGGCGGAGTTATCAAAATTTTTGCCCCTTCATTTTGCAGCATGTTAAGAGGAGGCCTTGTTTTAAAGCCGCTATTAAGCCATCCAACCGTAATACCGCTATATCCGGCTTTATTGGATGCAATCTTTTCCCATGCTTTTTGCCGGTTTAGTGTTGCAAATTCAGTATCAAGAAAACCCTCCTTGTATAAATTGTTTGCAAACTTAAGAAATTCTTTATAACGATTTGTTACATAAAACTCTGCAGCATTTCCATTTTCCTCAACTATCCCGGTATCCTGAAAACCAAACATGCCAAAAATAGGATTCCAGTAAAAAGCATCTCTTCCCGCCGCCGTCATGCCGTATGTGTCATCTTTGCCATTCTTGTCAGGATCATTCTTGGTAAATGCCTCCATTATGCTTACGAACTGTTCCTGGGTAAACGGATTTTGAACAATAAATATCCTGCCATCATTATCTATTTGTTCCAGGGAACCATTAGGGCTTATGCCAACATTCTCTAGCCAGTCAAGACGATAAACCGAAGTAAAGGATAATACATCTTTGTCTCCTGCCCTGTAGCCCGAAAGACAAAGATATTCGTCTTCTTTGCCTTCTGCAAGGTTTAATTTCCAGCCAATCGGGTCGCTGTCAAGAAGCCTGACGTAATTTGGCGCATACCTGGTTATCAAGTCTTTGGGTATAGTCCTTATCAAACCTTGTTCATCCATCTTTTCAGGGCTTCTGCCTATCCATCCGCAATCAGGCATTTCTCCCGAGGCTAACATTAGATCAACCTGTTGACTTTGGGCAAGATCGACCTTTTTGGTTACAAGCTTTATGTTAAGCTTTTCTTCCAATTTTTTAGCTGCCCAGTTATCCTGTTCGATATCTCCGCAAGCCCATGATACCCATGATATTTCAAACTTCTTGGCGTATGGATCTTCCGGGATCGCACCGGTCTGACTGGCCTCTTCCTCCTTTCCATCATCCTGCTCTTTTTCACTGATGGTTTTTACACACCCGGCAAGCCCTACTATCATGAATAGAGCAATTGCCAGGCATAAATATTTGATAATTTTTTTGACATGTACATTTACCCTCCTTTATCTATTTTTATTTGTATATATTTTGTATATATTTAAAAACCCACCAGAACTATAAAATACTAACGTTAAAATCCGGCGCTTCCTGTTTAACTTCTACCTTGCGTGATACAATAATCGATCATTCTCCTAAGTATCATCTGCATAACGATTTTGCGTTCATCCCTTATATATATAAGGCAATCCATCCATGCATTCCAATGACCTACCGCGCTCCAGAGCGCAATCGTAGCTATTATTGGTTTTGCCAGGGGCATGGTTATTTTAAATAGTATAGTAATATATCCCGCTCCGTCTATAAACGCAGACTCTTCAAGGGCATTGTCCATTGACATAAGATAGTTGCGCACCAGGATTATTACATATGAGCCAACTGCCCCAGGAATTATATAGACAAGAAGGCTGTCTACAAATCCCAGTTTCCTGTTGATAATATACGACGGTATAAGCCCTCCGGAAAAAAACATGGGCAGCAATATATATATCATTAGCCATTTCCTTAAAGGAAGATTTCTTTTTGATAAAGGATATGCTGCGAACAGGGTCAACACGATATGAAGCAATGTGCCTGCAACTGTCCTGTATATTGTTATGGCGTATGCATTTATGATTTTGTTGTCGGAAAAAACAAATTCATATGCGTCAAAGCACCACCTTTCCGGCCAGAGCCTTAAAGTTAGCGAAGTGGTATTGTCAGGATGAGTAAATGAAAGAACTATCATATCCCAGAAAGGAAATAGTATTGAGATGCAAAATACTACCATAAAAGTATAATTGAATATATCAAATACAAATCCTCCTATTGACTTCTGTTTTAGAAAACTCACTTTTCAAGCACTTCCTCTCACCATATTCCATAATCATTTATTTTTTTTATTATACTGTTTGTAATCAATATTAGTAATAGTCCAACAACATTTTGGAATAGTCCTACAGCAGCAGCATAATCGTATTTCGCTTCAAAAAGTCCTTTCCTGAAAGTGTAAGTTTCAATAACATCCGCAACATCGTAAATAAGGGGGTTGTATAAGTTAAAAATCGGGTCAAAACTCGCCTTCAATATATTGCGAAGGCTAAGAATAAATAATATTGTTATTGTTGGAGTAATAGAAGGCAATGTAATATGAATGGCTTTCTGGAACCTGTTTGCACCGTCTAGAACTGCTGATTCATACATATTTATGTCTATTGCAGATATTGATGCAAGATATACTATGGATCCCCATCCAACTCCCGCCCAAAAAGTTGTTACCAGATATATTGGAATAAAGTACGAGCTTTTTATCATGAAATAAACAGGTTCTTTTCCGAATAAAGTCCTCAAATAATTAATTATACCTACTTCAGGGGAAAGAAGCTGATACACGAAACCTGCTATAACTACCCATGACAAGAAATGGGGGAGATACGAAATAGTCTGGACTACTCTTTTAAACTTCATTTTCGTTATTTCATTCAAAAGCAGTGCAAATATTATCGGGAGAGGAAAGCAAGCTATCCGCAATACACTTAATCTTAATGTATTCCAGAACACCCGTTTAAACAATATATCTCCAAATAAGTCTTTGTAATGCTTGAAATTGTTCCATTTACTCCCTAGTATACCATCCGCATATTTAAAGTTCTTAAATGATATTAATACTCCGTACATTGGAAGATAATCAAATACTAGCATGTGAATCAAGGGAATGAGAAAAATAATGTAGAGCGCTTTCATTCTCTTAAATTTACTCCACTCAATCCTGCTTTTTTTCTGTTGAGCAACGTCCCGAATTTACCTATCCTGCCATTGGATAATAATCCGGATTTGTTTAGCCGCAAAGTTGCATTTCCCATGAAAATTCCCCTTTCACAAACTTTAGCCAACTATAATCTCTTGCCTTTATTAAATTTGAGTTTATATAAATAGTAATTATATCTGCTTTCAGTATATACAATATTCATAACTTTTTGATGCAAAATCTATAGATGTTTTATGGAATTTCTATAGATATTTTTGTTCATAATCTCTTCGGAATATATATGTGGGTATATGTGAGGATTTTTGTGTCCGAAGTCTGACAACGCGATGCGACGCTTGTCACTCTTTTCATATCAAAGCAGATTGCAATTAAACAAGTATTATGTTATATTTTTATGTAGATTAAAACTTAGTTTAATGCTTTAATATACTTAACTATACACATTTTAAGGAGGTTTTTACATGAGTAAGTTAAAAGGTGCATGTGTGTTTGGCCAATCAGGCGGGCCGACATCGGTTATTAATGCCAGTGCCGCCGGTGTAATAGAGGAAGCATTAAAACAAGACTGCATTACTGAAGTTTATGGAGCAGCTCATGGAATTAAAGGAATTTTAAATGAGGTCCTCTATGATATGAGCAAGGAAGACCCTTATGAATTGGAATTGCTCAAGACAACGCCATCTTCCGCCCTGGGTTCTGTCCGTTACAAACTTAAAAAGGCTGAAGAAGACGAAACAGATTATAAAAGAATTCTTGAAGTATTTAAAAAATATAACATAAGGTATTTCTTCTACAATGGCGGAAACGATTCCATGGATACCTGCAATAAAGTCAGCAAATATATGCAAAAAGCTGGTTATGAATGCAGAGTGATGGGCGTACCCAAAACCATAGACAATGACCTTTGGGGTACCGACCATTGTCCTGGGTATGGCAGTGCAGCAAAGTATATTGCTACATCAATAATGGAAATATACCATGATGCAAGGGTATATGACAAGGGGATGATAACCATACTGGAAATTATGGGAAGAAATGCAGGATGGCTTACTGCCGCATCTGCTCTTGCGTCATATAAAGGTTACGGACCAGATTTGATTTATCTGCCTGAACTTCCTTTTGACCTTGACAAATTTATTGAAAATGTCAGCAGAATATACAAAGAAAACGGGAATGTTATAGTTGCCGTTTCCGAAGGCATTAAAGATAAAGAAGGCACATATATTTCGGAATATGGTACCGACCTTGCCAAACATAAAGATGCCTTTGGTCATGCGCAACTTGGGGGACTTGCTGCAACCCTTGCAAATATAGTAAAGGAGAAAACGGGGGCAAAGGTACGCGGCATTGAATTCAGCTTGCTCCAAAGATGTGCTGCTCATCTCGCTTCACTTACTGATGTAAATGAGGCTTACATGGCTGGACAGGCTGCAGTCCAACATGCTGTACAGGGAGTTACGGACAAGATGGTAGCTTTTGAAAGGGCTGAACAACCTGAATACAAGTGTAATATTAAACTTATTAATCTTACTGATGTAGCCAATACTGAAAAGAAAGTGCCTCTTGAATGGATTATTAATGATGGGACGGGAGTTTCAGATGAGTTTGCAAAATATGCCCTTCCGTTAATTCAAGGTGAATCAAGGCCTCCTATTGAGGATGGCCTACCAAGGTTTGCCAAATTAAAAAAGGTGCTTGCTAAGAAATAAGCAGGCAGTAGCCGGATAAAGCAGATATAGATGCAGAGCTATCTGGTTTTGCAAGTTAGTAATAAAAATCCTGCATTTTTAAAAATTTATAAAATTTTATTATAAACTATTGCATCAATATAATTATTATGCTATAATAAAAAATAGTTAAACATTTTTTAGTAATATAAAATTTAATACCTATTTGATTGTGCAATGAAGCATACAGGTAATTGCAAGACGTACTCAACGAAGGGTATTTATCATTCGTCAAGTACGTCTTTTTATTTATTATAAAGGTTTAAAAACTATAAATTTAAACTACAAATTTTATGAAAGGGGAGTATTACATGTCAAGATATGGAAAAGAAGATGTTTTAAAGCTTGTAGAAGAACTAGATGTAAAATTTATACGCCTTCAGTTTACTGACATATTTGGTATGCTGAAAAATGTTGCTATTACATCAGAACAGCTTGAGAAGGCGTTGAATAACAAGTGCATGTTTGACGGATCATCAATTGAAGGGTTTGTAAGAATTGAAGAATCAGATATGTATTTAGCACCGGATCCCAATTCATTTGCAGTATTTCCGTGGAGGCCACAAACCGGTAAAGTAGCAAGGCTTATATGTGATGTACTTAACCCTGATGGTACTCCATTTGAAGGAGATCCAAGGTATGTTTTGAAAAAAGCCTTGAAAAAAGCCGCCGATATGGGTTATGAAAAGTTTAATGTCGGTCCCGAATGTGAATTCTTTTTGTTTCTTACCGATAACGAAGGAAACCCAACAATAAAAACCCACGACAATGCCGGATATTTTGACCTTGGACCAGTGGACTTAGGCGAAAATTCAAGAAGGGATATTTGCCTTGCTCTTGAGGAAATGGGCTTCGAAATAGAAGCTTCTCACCATGAAGTTGCACCCGGCCAGCATGAAATTGATTTCAAATATCAGGAAGCTCTTACTACAGCAGACAATATAATGACATTCAAGATGGTTGTTAAAACTATAGCCCAAAAGAATAGTTTGCATGCTACATTCATGCCAAAACCCATTTTTGGAATTAACGGTTCAGGTATGCACACAAATATTTCGTTGTTTAAGGATGGCAAAAATGCATTTTATGATGAAACCGACTCCCTGCAATTAAGCCAGGAAGCTTATTGGTTTATCGGAGGACTTATTAAAAACATAAGATCAATTACAGCAATAACAAACCCCACTGTAAATTCTTATAAGCGCCTTGTGCCTGGCTATGAAGCACCTGTATATATCGCCTGGTCTGCAAGGAACAGAAGTCCTCTTATCAGAATACCGGCTGCTAGAGGAGAAGCTACAAGGCTTGAATTAAGGTGCCCTGATCCATCCTGTAACCCGTATCTGGCTTTAGCTGTAATCTTAATTGCAGGTCTTGATGGAATAGAAAACAAAATTCAGCCTCCATTACCAATTGATAAAAATATATTCGAAATGACAGAAGAACAAAGGCTGAAAGAAGGCATTCTTTCACTTCCCGGAAGCCTTGAAGAAGCCATCAATGAATTAGAAAAGAGCAAACTTGCCGAGGAGATTTTGGGAAAGCATATTTTTGTTAAATATATTGAAGCCAAAAGAAAAGAATGGGATGATTACAGGACCAAAATAACCAAATGGGAACTTGAACACTATTTAACAAAGTATTGATATAATGAATGCTATGTATGTTATGCTGTACACTATCAATTAAAATTAAACTTATATAATTAACACATATTAACTATAACAATATGTTATAATAAAATATACTGTATATTTGTCCAATCCGTTTTATTTTTATGGTGGTTTTTATGGATGTTAATCTGGAACTATATAAAGTTTTTTATTATGTTGTAAAGACAGGTAGCATCTCCAAAGCTTCCCAGGAGCTTTTTATCTCACAACCTGCAGTAAGTCAGGCCATAAAAAAGCTTGAATCCAAGCTTGGAGGGCAATTGTTCACCCGGGCACCTAAAGGAATTGTCCTTACACCTGAAGGAGAAGTCTTGTTTAAATATATTGAACAAGGCTATAATACGATATTGTTAGCAGAAAGCAAGTTTATGGAAGCTATTAATCTTGATTTGGGCAATATACGTATTGGTGCAAGCGACATGACTTTAAAATATTTTTTACTTCCTTACCTTGAAGAATTTCACAAGCAATTCCCTAAAATTAGAATAAAAGTTACAAACGGTCCGTCTCCCGAAACTGTGAATTCCCTGAAAATGGGTTCCATTGACTTTGGGGTAGTAAGCCTTCCTTTAACTAATGATGAAACAATCGATGTATCTGAAGTAATGGAAATTCAGGACTGTTTTGTTGCAAATTACCGTTTTAGCGACCTTACTTCAAGGGAAGTCTCAATAAAGGAGCTCGTCAAGTATCCTATAATTATGCTTGAAAAAAATACGAGCACAAGGCAGTATATAGATGATTACCTGTCTCAGCATTCGGTATCACTGGTTCCTGAGTTTGAGCTTGCAACAAGCGACCTTATTGTTCAATTCGCTTGCAGAGGTTTGGGCATATCCTGTGTTGTCAGGAATTTTGCAGAAGAAAGCATAAAAAGTGGTATATTATTTGAAATTGCCTTGGAGGAAAAAATACCTCCAAGGCATATTGGCATAATTAAATTACGTAACGTGCCGTTGACTGCTGCAGCCAAAAAGTTTATGGAGTTGATTCAAAACAAGACCAGTATTGGAAAATTTTAAAGTGTATAACTTCATCTTATGATTTAAATAAGTAATATGAATTTTACTTATTCCCTAAAAACAAATATAATAGCAGTAGAGATAAAATAAACATAATAGACGTACATTGTTTTAGGGGGTTTTTAGATGGTAAGAGCTGTAGTAGGAGCCAATTGGGGTGACGAGGGTAAAGGTAAAATGACCGACATGCTTGCATTTGAGTCAGATATTGTTGTAAGATTCCAGGGGGGCAGTAATGCAGGCCATACTATAATAAATAATTACGGAAAATTTGCTTTGCACCTACTTCCGTCAGGTGTATTCTACAATCACGTAACTAATATCTTGGGGCCCGGCACTGCGCTGAATATAAAAATTCTTCTCGATGAATTAAAGAATTTAGAAGATAAAGGTATTCCAAAACCAAAACTACTTATATCCGAACGGGCACAGGTTGTAATGCCATGGCATATTCTATTTGACAAATACGAAGAAGAAAGGCTAGGCAGCAGGCAGTTTGGCTCCACGAAAGCAGGTATTGCTCCTTTTTATTCAGATAAGTATTATAAAATTGGTATACAGGTATGTGACCTTTACGATAGGGAGATACTTAAAGATAAAATAACTTCTATATGCGAGGTAAAAAACCTATTGCTTAAAACGCTGTACAACGTGCCACCTATAGACCAAGACATGGTTTATAATGAACTGTTGTCTCTGGGCGAAAAAATATCATCCATGGTTTGTGATACTACAAGCTTCCTGCATAAGTCACTGAAAGAAGGGAAAAGGATTCTCCTTGAGGGGCAACTGGGTGCATTAAAAGATCCTGACCACGGGATTTATCCTTTTACTACATCTTCCTCACCGCTGGCAGGATTTGCCGCTATAGGCGCAGGTATTCCCCCTTATGAGATCAAAGACATCATTGCTGTCATCAAGGCCTATTCCAGTTGTGTAGGCGCTGGCCCTTTTGTAACCGAACTACACGGCGCAGAGGCTTCTGAGCTCCGCGAAAGGGGTGGTGATGCAGGCGAATATGGAGCTACCACTGGCCGTCCACGCAGGATGGGCTGGTTTGATGCTGTAGCTACCAGATATGGTTGTATGGTTCAAGGTGCTACGGAAGCTGCGTTGACTTTACTTGACGTTCTTGGTTATCTCGATGAGATTCCGGTTTGTATAGGCTATGAAATTGATGGACATGTAACGGAAAACTTTCCGGTTACTTCTCTACTTGAAAAGGCCAAACCGGTATATAAGATATTCCCCGGTTGGAAATGTAACATATCAGGAATCCGAAAATATGATGATTTGCCAGGGAATGCGAAAAAATATGTTGAGTTTATTGAAAACTTTATAGGTATTCCAATAAAATGGATATCCAATGGCCCCAGGAGGGAGAATATTATAATGCGTTGACTATAATGCGTTGACGATGATTTAACACCGCCTGCACTAAAGTGCAGGGGCTCCATTTTTATTTTTCTAATTCTTTTAATAATAACCCATTTATAATTTGAGGGTTGGCTTTGCCTTTTGTTTCCTTCATTGCCTGCCCCATGAGAAAACCCAATGCTTTCTTCTTTCCGTTCCTATAATCAGCCACTGAAGCAGGGTTATCCTTTATTACTTTCCTCACAACATCAAAGAGGGCCTCCTCGTCGTTTAAAATCTCCAGTCCTTTCTCTTTTACTATAACTTCAGGCTCCCTTCCAGTATCAAACATTTCCTCAAAAACCTTTTTAGCTGTTGTCCCGTTAATAATACCTTTGTCAATTAAGGATACTAGCTTTGCAAGATATTCCGGCGGAAACTGTATATCCTCTACCCCCATATTCCTATCTTTAAGTATACGCATTAAATCTCCCATAATCCAATTGCTCACGGCCTTAACATTTGTACTTTTCCTTGCTGCCTCTTCAAAGAAGTCTGATAACTCTTTTGAAGATGTAAGAATCTCAGCATCATATGCAGGCAGTCCATATTCGGATATATACCTTTCTCTTCTGTCACTGGGAAGCTCAGGTAGTGTAGTTTTCATTCCTTCTACCAGTTCCTTTTTGATTGTTAAAGGCGGTAAATCAGGTTCAGGAAAATACCTGTAATCCTGCGCATCTTCTTTGCTCCTCATCGGATAACTTTCTCCTCTGTTATCATCCCAACGTCTTGTTTCTCTGAGAATTACCCCCCCGGCTTTAATTACGTTTATCTGCCTTGCAACCTCAGCTTCAATAGCCCTGAAAATAGCTCTGAACGAGTTTAAGTTTTTCATTTCGGTCCTTTCTCCAAGCTCTTTTCTTCCTTGTGGTCTGATAGAAATATTCACATCAGCACGCAAGGAGCCTTCCTCCATTTTGCAATCTGAAACACCTATAAACTGAAGTATGGATTTAAGTTTTTCAAGGTAGGCCCTTGCTTCTTCGGCAGATGCTATATCAGGTTCACTCACAATTTCAATCAAAGGTACTCCTGCCCTATTGTAATCTACAAAAGAATAAGTGCCATCCTCGCTATGCAAAAGCTTCCCTGCATCTTCTTCTATATGAATCCTTTGAATTCTTATTTTCTTTTTTCGTCCTCCTGCTTCAATTTCTATATATCCATTTTTACAAATAGGCAAATCATATTGAGATATTTGGTAACCTTTTGGAAGATCCGGATAAAAGTAGTTTTTCCTGTCCTGCTTGGTAAAGACGGAAATTGTACAATTTGTAGCAAGTCCTGCCTTTATTGCATATTCAACAACACGCCTGTTTAAAACAGGCAATACTCCCGGCATGCCTATACAAATAGGACAACAATGGGTATTTGGAAGGCCACCGAACTCAGTGGTACAGGAGCAAAAAATTTTTGTTTTTGTAGATAATTCCGCATGTACTTCCAGGCCAATTACTGCTTCATAAACCATTTTTTCACCTCAAATCATATCGAATCACATCGAATCATATCATATCAATAAATCAATCATATCAAATCATATATTTGATCCGTTTAACACAGGCCTATTCTTATGAAACTCAGTATTTTGTTCAAAGGTATAAGCCGCTCTAAGGATTGTTGTTTCATCAAAACGCTTTCCTATGAGCTGAAGCCCTATCGGCATAGACTTACTGTCCATACCACAGGGGATAGACATAGCTGGAAGTCCGGCAATATTAACGGGAACTGTAAATATATCTCCCATATACATTTTAAGCGGATCATTAATTTTTTCACCTATTTTAAAAGCTGTTGTAGGTGTTACAGGCCCGATAATTATATCACATTTTTCAAAAGCTCTGTTAAACTCCTGGGTTATAACTGTCCTTGCTTTAAGTGCTTTTTTATAATACGCATCATAATAACCGGAACTTAATACATAAGTTCCTAAAAGGATACGCCTCTTTACTTCAGTTCCAAAACCTTCACTCCTGGTTCGCTTGCAAAAGTCTATCAAATCTTTGCAGCCTGAAGCCCTATATCCGAATTTAATTCCATCATACCTGGCAAGGTTGGAACTGGCTTCTGCAAGAGCTATAATATAATAAGCCGGAACAACATATTCCATTACCGGAATGGAAATTTCCTCACATTCAGCACCTAAACCTGTAAATATCCGAACAGCATTAAGTACAGCATCTCTGACATCCTTTTCCACACTATCGTCTATGAATTCTCTCGGTATACCGATTTTCATGCCTTTAACATCATCTATAAGGGTTTTTGTATAGTCAGGATGCTCTCTTCTTAAAGAAGTAGAATCCATAGGGTCATAGCCTGCTATTGCGTTAAGCACTATGGCACAATCAGCAACAGTTTTGGTCAAAGGCCCAATCTGGTCAAAAGAAGACGCATAAGCTATAAGCCCAAACCTTGAAATTAAACCATAGGTTGGTTTTAAGCCTACACACCCACAGAATGAAGCCGGTTGCCTTATAGAACCTCCTGTGTCCGACCCAAGGCAATACACTGCTTCTCCTGCAACTACAGCAGCTGCTGAGCCTCCGCTTGAACCTCCCGGCACTCTTTCGGTATCCCAGGGGTTTTTTGTCTTTTTGAAATAAGAGCTTTCTGTAGAGCTTCCCATGGCAAACTCATCCATATTAATTTTTCCTAAAAGCACTGCCCCGCTATCATAAAGTTTTTTTACTACATGAGCGTCATATGGAGGAACAAAATTACTCAGCATTTTAGAAGCACATGTAGTAGGTATACCTTTGGTACAAATATTGTCTTTAACAGCCATAGGGATTCCTGCCAAGGGAGAATTCAAAGCACCTTTATCCAACTTCTCCTGGACCTTAACTGCTTGTTCCATGGCCTGTTCTTCGACAACACTTATATAACACCCGAATTCTGAATCCAGTTTCCCTATCCTATCCAGCATGTACCTTGTTAATTCAGGCACGCTAATCTCTTTTTTATTTATAAGGCTGCTTAAACTACTTATTGTGAGTTCATGAAATTCCACAACTCTTCCTCCATTCTCGCAGAGTAACTATTATTCTACAACCCTAGGAACAATAAAGTATCCCAATTCCTCTTCTTCAGCCCCACAAAGTAAATCTTTTCTATCATAAGACTCAGTAATCACATCATCTCTTAAAACATTTCCATCCATATCTTCATCCATACTCAGATATTCCATTGCATCTATGTTTGATGTATCCATCTCTTTAAGTTTATCAAAATATGCGATAATTTTGCTTATTTCAATAACCATTTCTTCCTTATCCTTTTCGTCAAGCTGCAATCTTGCCAGTCCGGCAATATATTCTATAATTTCTCTTGTTATTGCCATTCTATACACCTCCCCTCACACTTCCACGGGATATTGGTTATTAAAACATCCGGTGCACAAACCACATTTCACACCTACCGGTGTTTTAAGCAACCCTTCAAGGCTTAAGTAACCCAGGCTGTCAGCACCTATCATTTCCCTGATTTCCTCCACGGAGCAGGACGACGCAACAAGTTGTTTCTTTGACGGAGTGTCTATGCCCAAATAACACGGATACCTTACCGGAGGAGAACTCACTCTCATATGGACTTTCTTAGCTCCCGCATTTTTAAGCATTTGAACTATTCTCCTTGTAGTAGTCCCCCTCACAATGGAGTCATCTACCATAACAATACTTTTCCCTTCCACAGCTTTTTTTATAGCATTAAATTTTATTGATACACCCATTTCCCGCTGTTTCTGAGCTGGTTGTATAAAAGTTCTTCCAACATATCTGTTTTTCAAAAGCCCTTGCCCATAAGGAATACCTGACTGGATTGAAAAACCTAAGGCTGCAGTCAATCCTGAATCAGGCGCACCTATTACTAAATCCGCTTCTGCCGGATGTTCTATTGCAAGCTGCTTTCCTGCTTCAATCCTTGCCCGGTAAACACTTGCCCCATCAATTATACTGTCCGGCCTTGCAAAATAAACGTATTCAAAAATACACAATCCTGTCCTTTCCGGAGCTTTCATCCGGATAGATTCAATGCCGTTATTTCCTATTAATACAACCTCTCCCGGGTTTATGTCCCGTATAAATTCAGCACCAACCGCATCCAGTGCACAGGATTCGGATGCTATCACGTGTGAGTTTTGTAACCTTCCTAAACATAAGGGCCTGATTCCATATGGATCCCTTATTCCAATAAGCCCCTCGCCAGTAAGTATTGCTAGTGAATACGCTCCCTTTACTTCCCTCATCACTTTCTCTATTGCCTCTTCAATAGTCCCACTTTCAATGCTGTACATAGAAATTAGGCTTGCAATAATCTCTGAATCACACGTTGTGTGAAATATGGCACCTTTTTCTTCAAGTTCTTTTCTCAACTGCAATGTATTTAATAGGTTGCCGTTATGTGAAAGTGCCATCTGTCCACTTATATACTTTATAACCAGTGGTTGCACATTTTCTTTTATACTGGCTCCTGTAGTAGAGTACCGCACATGTCCTACCGCTGAGTTACCTTTGAGGCCATTTAATACTGTATCATTGAAAACCTCCGGCACAAGCCCCATATCTTTATAGTAAATTATTTCTCCATTGCGATTAACTGCAATCCCGGCACTTTCCTGTCCACGGTGTTGAAGAGCATAAAGTGCATAATAGGTAAGCCTGGCAGTATCATGGCCATCTCTGCTGTATATACCAAATACTCCACATTCTTCTTTTAATTTATCCATTAAAACAACTTTTTTACCAGTCATTTTTTCCCTTCTTAAGTTTAGTTTCTCTTTTGGTACTGCTATCCTGATTCTTGCAGAATTTTAGCTTAATTTTCTCTTTCCTACCCTTTTTTACTAATACATTATACTATAGCATGGTGTATTGTCAAAATTAATAATTGTGATACTATAAATAAGCTAAACTTATAAATAAGCAAACTGTAATCTACCATGCTACTTTTACATCTACTTACTTATAATATCATAATGTCCTAATTTAGCAATACATTTTCAAATAAGCGCATTTTCAAATTCCTATTGCAAAGCAGATTATAAAACAGTATAATAAATTGAAAATTATTTTATATTCAAGCTATTGGCATATTAAAGGAAATTTTATATGGTTGGAATTAGAATATGTCTTGCTCTTGGTCAAATTGAAGAGATGAAAAAAATTAAATCTTTTTTAGTACATTATGGGTTTACTGTCATAGATGAATCTACTGATGGGGCATCAGCCATAAGGCGTATAAGAACCCTTCGCCCTGACTTAATTATTGCAGATAGTGACCTTCCGGGAATAAACGGTGTTCGGATTGCAGAAATCGCGGAAGAAGATGGTATTGCCCCGGTTATCGTAATAACTAACTCAGATAAAGACAGTCTATGGATCGATGTTGAACATCCTAAGGGCATTGCGTTTCTTCAACGCCCAATCACTAAATCCGCATTGCTGCAAACTATTCAGCTATCCTTGATAAGCTACCATAAAATAATGAGCCTTAAAGAAGAAATAAAAAAACTAAAGGAAACATTAGAAGACAGAAAGCTTATCGAGAAGGCTAAGGGTATTATAATGGAAAAAAATAACCTGTCGGAAAGCGAAGCCTACAGGTTGTTACAAAAACAGAGTATGGATAGAGGTATACCCTTGCGTGAATTAGCAAGAGCAATCATTCTAGCTCATCAAATAGATAATTAGACTTACAGTTTCTTTATTTATCGAGAATTTTTATGTCTGGTATGGATGGCATCCTGATTTTATGCTTGCTAATAATCCTTCGTCTTTTCACCTCTTCAACAATTCTTTCATCACCAGTTCCCGTAAGAAGAACTTCGTCCAGTTGTTTATATGTGAAGCCCAATTCACCCTCATCAGTCTGACCAGCCCATAAACCAGCAGTTGGAGGCTTACGTATTATTTCATCAGGTATGCCAAGATGCTTTGCCAGTTCCCACACCTGGGTTTTGACAAGTCCACCTAAAGGCAGTATATCAACCCCTCCATCCCCATACTTTGTGAAATAACCAATTTCCAGCTCACTCCTGTTGCCTGTTCCCACAACAAGATAATTATAGAGGTTAGCATAATAGTATAGCGTAATCATTCTAAGCCTGGGTTTTATATTGCTTGATGCAAGCTTCTCTGCGTCGCCTGTAGGCCGGGATTCTCCCCCAGGCATTTTGGATTCCTCACCTGTTCTGATTGTAGTCAACGCTTCCATCATACAATCATAAACCTTCTCAAGGCTAATTTCTTTATAGTTGAGTTTAATGTGTTGTGCAATAAGCCTCGCATCAACAGTATCTTGGGGTGCACTATAACAGGTCATGTGAAGTCCCAGAACGTTGTCAGGAAAAGCTTTCATGCATAAAGCTGCCACTACTGCAGAATCCACCCCTCCACTTATTCCTAACACACAACCTTTAGCACCGGCCTCCTTTACCTGGTTGTATATCCACTTTATAAGCTGTTCCGATAATTTTTTATACATACATTATCACTCCATTCTGTTTTATTTTGATTAAAATAGACTTTATATAGGTTAAAATCAGATGTCATTTAAACAAATCACATCCTGGTTTTTACCTTCCATATGCAATTTAAAAGAGTTAATAAAAGCTCGCGCCGTGTCCAATGATGTCAAGCATGGTATTGAGTTTTCCACCGCCAACCTCCTTATTTTGAATCCATCCCTTTGAGGAACTCTTCCACGAGTAGGAGTATTAACTATTATGTTTATTTCTCTTTTCCTTATTGCATCACTAATGTTAGGTCCGGATTGGCTCACCTTATTGATAGCTTCAGCCTTTATTCCATTCAAGTTTAAAACCCTGGCAGTACCTTCAGTTGCAAGTATATGGAAGCCTATTTTTTGAAATTCTTCAGCAACGGAAATAGCTTCCTGTTTGTAAATATCTGCAACTGTAATCAAAACAGTCCCTTTTTCAGGGAAGGCATATCCTGCTGCCGTTAATCCCTTATATAATGCTTCGTACAGGCTTCTGCCAATACCCAATACTTCACCTGTAGACTTCATTTCAGGACCTAAGCTCACTTCAACCATAGGCAGCTTATCAAAAGAGAACACCGGCACTTTTACAGCCACCATACCCTTCGAAGGATAAAGGCCTGTCATGTAACCCATGTCTCTTAATTTTTCTCCCAGCATTGCCCTGGTTGCCAGCTCAACCATCGGTATTCCCGTTACTTTGCTGATATAGGGCACTGTACGGCTTGAACGGGGATTTACCTCAATTACGTATAGTTTTCCATTATGTTCTATAAACTGTATATTTATAAGGCCTTTTACCTGCAGAGA
Source organism: Bacillota bacterium (assembly GCA_013314855.1). NCBI lineage: Bacteria > Bacillati > Bacillota > Bacillota bacterium. The sequence continues at coordinate 47,003 of JABUEW010000005.1, forward strand.
TATCATGAGCTTTTTAGTCCATTCCACAATTTGCTCTATAATATGATTAGGTATATTTACGGAAGGATATACAGATATGCTGTCACCCGAATGTATTCCCGCCTTCTCAATATGCTCCATTATTCCTGGAATAAGGATGTCTTCACCGTCACAAATGGCATCTACTTCCACTTCTCTGCCAATAATATATTTGTCAATTAATATAGGATGTTCCTGCCTGGTCCTGTTGATTATCTCCATATATTCAATTATATCCTCCATATTATAGGCAATTTCCATTCCCTGTCCTCCAAGTACATATGAAGGTCTTACCAGTACCGGATACCCCAACCTTTCAGCAGTATTGACCGCTTCTTCAACGGTAAATACCGTATCTCCCGCAGGCCTTGTTATTCCAAGCTCACCAAGCAGTGTATCAAATTCTTCCCTGTCCTCAGCCTTGTTAATGTATTCCATCTGAGTGCCCAGAATTTTATAACCTGCTTCATGAACTGCTTTTGCAAGTTTAATGGCACTCTGGCCTCCAAACTGGACCATTACACCATCAGGCTTTTCTTTATCAAGTATATTCAGTACATATTCCGGTGTCAAGGGCTCAAAATACAGACGGTCTGAAACATCAAAATCTGTGCTGACAGTTTCGGGATTATTGTTTATTATGACAGCTTCATAACCTAGTTTCTTTAATGCCCAGATGCAATGAACAGAACAGTAGTCAAATTCAATTCCCTGGCCGATTCTAATAGGTCCTGAACCTATTACCACCACCTTTCCCTTTGTTCCCGGATTTACTTCATTTTCTTGCCCGTAGGAAGAATAGTAATAGGGACTTACTGCTTCAAACTCCGCAGCACACGTATCCACCACTTTATAGGCAGGTATTACTCCCCACTCTTCTCTATTTTTACGGATGTCTTTTGTTTTTGCTTTCAAAAACCTGGCAATTGCCTCATCTGAAAAGCCTTTATCTTTGCAAGATTTCAGGGTTTCTCTGTCAAGCTGCTCAAATGATAATTTTTTCAATTTTTCTTCCAATTCTACTATATTTAAAAATTTATAAAGAAAGAAGGGGTCAATCTGAGTTTTCCGGTTTACTTCATCCACCGGAATTCCTCTCCGTAAAGCTTCCGCAACTACAAATAAGCGTTCATGAGTTTTTTCTTCCAACTTTTTGGCTATTTCTTCTTTACTTAAATTTGACAGGTGTACCATTTCCAGCGAGTCAATACCAAGTTCCAAGGAGTGTACTGCTTTCATCAAGGCCATCTCAAAGGTTGTTCCTATAGCCATCACTTCTCCTGTAGCCTTCATTCTGGTTCCCAGTGAGGTATCCGCTTTAACAAATTTGTCAAAAGGCCATCTAGGGATTTTTACCACTACATAATCAAGGGCCGGTTCAAAACAGGCAAAAGTTTTACCTGTTACATTATTTTGTATCTCATCCAGACTATAGCCCAGGGCAATTTTTGTAGCCACTTTTGCGATAGGATACCCTGTAGCTTTAGAAGCTAGGGCACTTGACCGGCTTACTCTTGGATTTACTTCGATAACATAGTATTTCATACTTTCCGGATCTAGTGCAAACTGTATGTTACATCCGCCTTCAATTCCAAGTGCACTGATAATCTTGATAGAAGCCGTCCTTAGCATTTGGTATTCCCTATCCCGTAGGGTCAGCGAAGGTGCCACAACAATACTGTCTCCTGTGTGTATACCTACAGGATCAATGTTTTCCATGTTGCAAACCGTTATGCAATTGCCTTTACTGTCGCGGATAACCTCATATTCTATCTCCTTCCATCCTGCCACGGATTTTTCTATTAAAACCTGATTAACCCGGCTTGACCTGATTCCATCAGCAGCAATTCTTTCTAGTTCCTCTGCATTTTTTGCAATACCTCCCCCGGTCCCACCCAAGGTGTAGGCAGGACGTACAATAACCGGGTATCCTGCCTCGTCAGCAAATTCAAGGGCTTTTTCCACATTACTGGCAACAACACTTTGTATAACAGGTTCCCCTATTTCTTCCATGGTTTTTTTGAACATTTCTCTGTCTTCAGCCTTTCTGATTGAATCAGCTAAAGTCCCAAGTAGTTTTACATTTTGCTCGTCAAGAAACCCGCTTTCTGCAAGCTCCATTGCCAAATTCAGTCCCGTTTGCCCTCCAAGGGTAGGAAGTATGCTGTCTGGTTTTTCCTTTATTATAATGTTCTTGATTACCCTTGCTGTTAAAGGCTCTATATACACCCTGTCAGCCATATGCATATCCGTCATTATAGTGGCAGGATTGCTGTTGGCCAGGATTACACGCACACCTTCCTCTTTTAATGCCCGGCATGCTTGGGTTCCGGCATAGTCAAATTCTGCTGCCTGTCCAATTATTATTGGTCCTGACCCAATAACTAATACTGTATTAATATCTTTTTTCTTTGGCACGTATAATCTCCTCTCTACTTAATTAACTATTCCCGTTATTTAACGACACCAGCACTATAGTGCGGCGATTATATTAAGGCGGTTTATTTTTAAAGCAATAAAACTTACCGGCTGAAAGCCTCTAGTTTACTACAATTATTTAACCACCTACCAACTTCAAGAATTCATCGAAAAGAAAATTTGTATCGTTAGGACCCGGGCAGGCTTCCGGGTGGAACTGAACGCTGAAAACCGGCCTACTTTTATACTTCATCCCTTCGATTGTGCCATCATTAAGATTTCGATGAGTTATTTCAATCTTTTTAGTGTCAACGGACCCATCCTTTACCGTATAGCCATGATTTTGGGATGTAATATATGTGCGCCCACTTGTTAAATCCTTTACAGGATGGTTGCAGCCTCTGTGGCCATATTTCAATTTCTCCGTATCTGCACCTGATGCCAGTGCCAGCAGCTGGTGCCCCAAGCAAATTCCAAAAATCGGTTTACAATCTATAAGTTTCTTTATAGTCTCTACCGCTTCCATATTATCTTTCGGGTCACCGGGGCCATTAGTCAGTACAATAGCATCAGGTTCGCAGCCAAGAATTTCCTCGGCTCCTGCCCTTGCCGGAAATACCGTTATATGACAGTTTCTGTGCTGAAGAGATACGAGAATGTTTTTCTTGACTCCAAAGTCCATTACTGCTATGTGATATCCTTCTCCTGGAATTGTATATGCATGTTTTGTAGTAACCTGCTCAACAGGATGTCGGAAGCTGTAATTCCTGAGCTGAAAAATATCTTCCTCTGTAGGAATATCAGGCGTGAGAAGTCCCACCATGGTCCCCCTGTCTCTTATCTTTTTAGTCAAGGTCCTCGTATCGACCCCTTCAACAGCTGCTATGTTATTCTTGCGAAGATACTCTTCTAGAGTTCCCCCTGACATCCAGTTACTAGGTTTTCTACAAGCTTCCCGGACAATAAATCCTTTCACTTTGGGCCCTTCAGATTCAACGTCAAGCTCATTTATACCATAATTTCCTATTAGCGGAAAGGTCATTACTACTATCTGTCCACAATAGGACGGATCTGTCAAAACCTCCTGGTAGCCAGTCATACCTGTATTAAATACCACTTCGCCGATTACTTTGTTTTCAGCCCCAAAAAAAACTGCATTAAATGCAGTTCCATCTTCTAATATTAAAAATCCCACTTAATTTTCTCCTTTCTTAACTGTACTATTGTTAGCTTAATAACATATTTCTCAGCAATATACATTTTCATGCTTTAATACATATCCGGTACTTTACTCCCATTCTATAGTAGCGGGAGGTTTGCTTGTTATATCGTATAATACCCTATTTACGTTTTTAATCTCATTCACAATTCTGTTGGATACCCTTTCTAATACTTCATATGGAATTTTTGCCCAGTTTGCCGTCATAAAATCCGTAGTGGTAACTGCCCTTAAAGCAACGACATAGTCGTATGTCCTCTCATCCCCCATAACACCTACAGTTTTTATGCCTGTCAGGACAGTAAAATACTGGTTTATGTCACTTGAAAGTCCGGCTTTGGCAATTTCTTCTCGGAAAATGTAATCTGATTCTCTCACAATCTCAAGTTTATCCCTGGTTACCTCCCCCATTACCCTTATTGCAAGGCCTGGTCCTGGGAAAGGCTGTCTTAACACTATCTCATCCGGAATGCCAAGCTCCCTTCCAACCTTTCTGACCTCATCTTTAAAAAGATTTCTTAACGGTTCTATAATTTCTTTAAACTCTATATTGGTGGGCAGACCACCCACGTTATGATGGCTTTTTATTACTGCTGCGTCTCCTAAGCCGCTTTCAACAACATCGGGGTATATGGTTCCCTGCACCAGGTAATCAACTTTTCCTATCTTTTTAGCTTCTTCTTCAAACACCCGGATAAATTCCTCACCAATTATTTTTCTTTTCATTTCAGGCTCTATAACTCCTTTAAGTCTGCCAAGAAATCTCTCTCCTGCATCCACCCTTACAAGGTTAATATTGAATTGGTTCCTAAATACCTTTTCAACCTGGTCACCTTCAAATTTTCTAAGCAGGCCGTTATCCACAAATATACAGATAAGCTGCTCACCTACTGCCTTATGCACCAGCACAGCTGCCACAGATGAATCCACTCCTCCTGAAAGGGCACAAAGCACCGATTTATTACCTACTTTTTTTCTTATGTCGCTTATTGCACTTTCAACGAAGGATAACATTTTCCAATCGCCCGAGCAGCGGCATATTCTGAAGAGAAAATTCTCCAGCATGGCTTTACCTGCCGGGGTATGCACGACTTCGGGATGAAACTGCACTCCGTAAAATTTGTTTTTTTCATCTTCCATGGCTGCCACTGGACAATTTGCCGAACCGGCTATAACTCTGAAGCCCTCCGGCAGCCTGCTTACATAATATGTGTGGCTCATCCAGCAGGTGGTTTTCTCTTCTATACCGGAAAAAAGCCGGCTTAATGAATTTAAGTTTATTTCCGTGCTTCCGTATTCCCTTTGTTCGGCCATGGCAACTTCCCCGCCCAGCATAACGCTCATAAGCTGCATACCGTAGCATATTCCAAGGATTGGAATGCCCAGTTTAAAAACTTCTGCATTACAAAAAGGAGCCCCTTTATCAGTAACTGATGCAGGGCCCCCTGTAAAAATAATTCCTTTCGGATTTAAATTTTTAATTTTATCAATTGAAATATTATAAGGAAATATCTCGCAATAAACGTTAGACTCTCTTACTCTTCTTGCAATTAACTGGTTGTATTGACCTCCAAAATCAAGAATTAACACAAGCTCATTATTCAAGTATAAAACCCCTTTCATTTTCCCATATATTATACTATAGGGTAACATAATAGTAAAATCATCAATTGTAATATGGTAGATAAGTATTATTTATATGGGGTTATTCATTACTACATTCAAGTAAATTTACTATCATCAATGATATTATTCCTTCCCCTATCTCAATAAATTAGATTTATCTTTAAATAGCTTCAATTCTTATAGAATTTTATAGCTCGTATTATATTTTACATGGTTTTAAACCTTTTTTCACTGGTAATGCAAGGTAAAGGTTATTGGTAAATCAACATAGTAGTATTAGAATAAAATAATTAATTCGTAATTACAATATTCATTAATTTGTGCTATAATAAAAACAGGTAATTTAATAAAAGAGGTGTTAGTAATGAAGTGGGAACAGGTAAGAGACAATTATCCTAACACTTGGGTGTTATTTGAAGCAATAGTTGCTCATTCGGAACAGGGTAAAAGAATCATTGAGGATATGGCTGTACTAAATACTTTCGAGTCAGGAACAGAGGCAATGAGAAAGTACATTGAACTGCATAAGCAAAATCCTGAAAGAGAGCTATTTATTTTTAGCACCAGTAATAAAGAGCTAGAGATAAAGGAAAAGCTTTGGATGGGGGTTCGTAGAGCATGAGCAGGATGCAGATTATTGATGGACTCCCGTTTGTTAATCTTCAAGTAACTTATAAACAAGCTGTTACTATTCTTTCAAAAGTCTTAGTTGATACAGGTTCGGCCGGAACTATATTGAGCTTTGATAAATTAGCGGAGATAGGTCTCGAGATTGATGAACGTGATACTGTAGAAACCATTAGAGGCGTAGGCGGGACCGAACTTGTGATAACTAAAACAGTTGATAGAATACAGATAGGGGATTTGTTTGTAGAAGACTTTACCATAGAAGTTGGCGGGATGAACTATGGGTTTGATATCAATGGAATTATTGGTATGGATTTTCTGCTTCAAAATAAAGCTGTTTTAGACATGGAAAATTTAACTATTAAAAAGAAATGAAAATTCATTAGCATTAGGGGATAAGCATCTGATCCCATACCTTTACCGATTGTTAACAAAATCTTTCCATCACACCTATTTTAAGTTGCTTTCCGGGTTAGGTTATTTTATTAGCTTATGTTATTTCCAGGACTGATTCGATCAGATTATTTCCTTACCGGAATTCCGCGCCCTTCAAGGTAGTGCTTCACCTGGGCTATTGAAAGCTCACCATAGTGGAAAAGTGACGCAGCCAGCACAGCATCAGCTCCGCCTTCTACAATTACGTCATAAAAATGTTCAAGCTTTCCAGCACCACCCGATGCAATAACAGGAATGTTTACAGCTTCAGATACTGCCTTGGTTAAAGCTATGTCGTACCCGTTTTTTGTACCGTCGGTATCCATGCTTGTAAGAAGTATCTCCCCCGCTCCTCTTCGTTCCGCTTCCATGGCCCACTCTACTGCATCTTTACTAGTATTTATCCTTCCTCCGTTAATATAGACATCCCAACCTTTTTTATGCTGGCGAAGTTTTGCATCAATGGCAACCACTACACACTGGCTGCCGAATCGCCAAGCTGCCTGGTTTATTAATTCCGGATTGCGTATGGCTGCAGAATTGATAGAGATTTTGTCGGCCCCGGCCTTCAAAATATCGCGGAAGTCCGATAATTCCCGTATACCGCCACCCACCGTCAAGGGGATAAAAACCTGTTCGGCAGTCCTTTCAACCACATCCAGCATAATCTTTCGTTCTTGCGCTGATGCAGTTATATCAAGGAAAACCAGCTCATCAGCACCGGCCTCATTGTATGTTTTTGCAATTTCCACAGGGTCTCCTGCATCCCGCAGATTAACAAAATTAACACCTTTTACAACCCTTCCTTCATTAACATCCAGGCAAGGGATAACACGTTTTGTAAGCATCAAATTCCCCCCTTATAGTTAATACTCTGCCGATATTTTCAGCAAGTCAATATGTCGATAAGTCCAAAGGTCTATATGTTCCTAATACTTAAGCTTTGCAAAATTCACCAGTATTTTAAGTCCTTCATTTCCGCTCTTTTCAGGATGGAACTGAAGTCCATATATATTTTCCCTGTTAACCGCCACCGAAATATCCATGCCATAAAAGGTAGTTCCAATAACATGCTCCTGATTTTCCGGTTTTACATAATAGGAATGGACAAAATAAACATAAGAGGGATTTTCCAGGTTGTTAAAAATGGGATTTTCCTTATATTTTAACTCGTTCCACCCCATGTGGGGTATCTTTATATTAAGATTTTTCGGGAGCCTTTTTACTTCTCCAGGTAAAAGCGAAAGCCCTCCAAATAGTCCTCCCTCATGGCTTTTCTCAAACAAAAGCTGCAATCCCAGGCATATGCCTAAGAAAGGTTTCCCACTCTCTACAGCTTTATATATGCTCTCAAGCAAGCCTGTTTTTTCTAAGTTTTCAAAAGCATCTGCAAAAGCGCCCACTCCAGGCAGTACAACATGGCTTGCATCGGAAATCCTGCGTGGGTCTTTAGTAACTACCGCTTCATAACCTGTATACTCAAATGCTTTCTGAACACTGCGCAAGTTTCCCATACCATAGTCTATAATAGCAATCATTTGTACCTCCGTAAAAAACTCAAACCATTAAATCCAATTAAATCAAATATTAATTATTTGGTCTTTAAAAATATATCCTTAACATATCCCTGAATATATCATAATATCATAAATTCCTGCAAACCTTACAGGAAATACTCCACTCCAGCCTCAAACAGCTTCTGGTCCTTTTCACCCGGCACGTTTTTTGCAACATTGCTCCCTATTCTTTCAGAGTGGCCCATTTTTCCAAATACCCTGCCGTCAGGGCTTGTAATGCCTTCAATAGCCATAACGGAACCATTGGGGTTGAAACGGATATCATAAGAAGGCTTCCCATCAAAATCCACGTACTGGGTTGCTACCTGTCCTTTTTTAAACATATCGGAAACTTGTTCCGGTGAAGCAATAAACCTGCCTTCTCCATGGGATACGGCAATAGTATGGACATCACCCGGTTTCACTTTGGCAAGCCAGGGCGAAAGGGTTGATACTACTTTTGTATAAACCATCCGCGAAACATGGCGTCCAATAGTATTAAATGTAAGGGTTGGACTGTCCTCCGTCATATCCCTGATTTCCCCGTAGGGTACCAGTCCAAGCTTTATAAGTGCCTGGAAACCGTTACATATTCCAAGTATAAGCCCGTCCCGCTCCTTTAAAAGATCCATCACCGCTTCCTTTATATAAGGATTTCTGAAAGCAGTAGCGATAAACTTGCCTGAACCATCAGGCTCATCTCCCCCGCTGAACCCCCCTGGAAGCATAATAATCTGGGAGTTACTTATCTTCTTTGCCATCATCTCAATGGATTCTTCAATGTCTTTAGAGGTAATATTCCTTATTACCATTATATCAACAAGTCCACCGGCTTTTTCAAAAGCCCTTGTGGTATCATATTCACAATTAGTTCCAGGGAATACGGGCATAAACACCCTGGGTTTTGCCACTCTAATCCTTGAAGTTATCTTATTAAGCCCTGTATTCCGGCTTAAACACTGATTTGCAAACCATTCCGTATCATTATTTATCCGGACCTCATTAATTTCCTTGCAATTTATTCCATCACTTTTTATTTCTAAATTACTATTGTCCTTAAATTTTTCTGCCCCTATTTTCTCTTCTGTCCCTATCTTTGTGGGAAATATCTCCTCAAGGGGCTTCTCCCAACTGTGCAATGCCTCTTTAAGACTTATGACCACACCATTTATGATTATTTCCGCTTTTCTGTTTGTATGGCCTAGCAAGCGGTATTCCAGTCCATCCAATAAGGCATCAGAATCTTCATTCCCCGGAATCTCAAGAATAATAGAGCCATATTCAGGAACAAACAGCTGCCCCAAATCCCCTATATTTTCAAAGGTAAAACCAATCATATTGCCAAAACACATTTTGCTTATGGTTTCAGCAATACCACCGGCTTTTACAGTAGAAGAAGCCAGGACCTTCCCCTCTTTTATAAGGGAATGGATTCTTGTATAGTTTCTATCTAATTGTTCAAAATCAGGCAATTCATTATTATCCCTATTTAGAGGAAGGATAACAACCTTGCTCCCCACTTCTTTAAACTCTGTGGAAACTATGCAATTTACATCTGCAACATCCACTGCAAAAGCAACCAATGTAGGGGGAACATCCATATCCTTGAAGGTTCCGGACATACTGTCCTTCCCCCCTATGGAGGGTATGCCAAGCCTTATTTGTGTGTAATATGCCCCCAGTAAAGCTGACAATGGTTTCCCCCACTTTTCGGGCACTTTGCCCAGCTTCTCAAAATACTCCTGCAAGGTCAACCTTATTCTCCGGTAGTCTCCTCCAATGGCACAAACTTTTGATATTGCTTCGATAATAGCGTAAACCGCCCCATGAAACGGACTCCATTTTGATAATACCGGATTATACCCAAAAGTCATGATAGTCCCTGTAGATGTGTCACCTTCGAGGAGAGGAATTTTCGCGACCATGCCCTCTGAAGGACTTAGCTGACATTTCCCTCCAAAAGGCATCAGTACCGTTCCTGCACCTATAGTACTATCAAACCTTTCAACAAGTCCTTTCTGGCTACAAACATTAAGCCTTCCGAGGTTATTCAACCAGGCACTCTTAATGTCGTCCTTATACATTGATACCTCATCAGGCAACATACTAAAGAAGTTTTTTGCTTCATCAGGCGCAACTATAACTGCATTGCTCTTTTTCTTCACTCCATTAGTATTCAAAAACTCCCTGCTGATATCTACAATTAATTTTCCTCTCCATCTTATTCTAACCCTGGGCACTTCAGTAACATAAGCGACCGGCGTAGCTTCAAGGTTCTCTAAAGCCGCTTCAGAAATAAACTGGTTTACATTTTCAGGAGAGACCACAACTGCCATTCTCTCCTGGGATTCTGATATTGCCAGCTCTGTACCGTCAAGCCCCTCGTACTTTTTAGGTATAGCATCCAAGTTTATCTCAAGGCCATCAGCCAGCTCCCCGATAGCAACTAACACACCGCCTGCACCAAAATCATTACATTTCTTTATCAATCTACTTACTGAAGGATTCCTAAACAACCTTTGTATTTTTCTCTCGGTCGGAGGATTGCCTTTTTGGACTTCCGCCCCGCATTTTAATAATGATTGCTCATCATGTTCCTTGGAAGAGCCTGTAGCTCCTCCGCATCCGTCACGGCCTGTCCTTCCTCCAAGCAATATTACAACATCGCCCGGCAACGGTTTTCCCCTCACCACGTTTTGCCTTGGAGCTGCACCGATAACCGCCCCTATCTCCATCCTTTTTGCCACATAACCTTCATCATACATCTCCACTACCTGACCTGTAGCAAGTCCTACCTGGTTACCATAGGAACTAAAACCTTGAGCAGCACCGATAGTTATTTTACGCTGGGGAAGTTTGCCCGGTAAAGTTTTTTCAACTGGTGCCCTAGGGTCTCCGCTTCCTGTAACTCTCATTGCCTGGTATACATAAGCCCTTCCCGACAACGGGTCCCTGATAGCTCCTCCAAGGCATGTAGCGGCACCACCGAAAGGTTCTATCTCTGTCGGATGGTTATGTGTTTCATTCTTGAACATAACCACCCATTCCTCGTCTTTTCCGTCCACATCAACATTTACAACAATACTGCAGGCATTTATCTCCTCCGATTCGTCCAAGTCATTCAGAAGCCCCTTCATTTTAATCTCCTTCATGGCTATTGTGGCAATATCCATCAGGCAAATGTCCTTATCCTGTTCCATTGCCTTGTATACCAACTGCCTTGATTTCATATAATTCTCGAAGGCCGTTTTTATTGGTCCTGTATATTTCCCATCCTTAATCTCTACATTTTCTATTCTTGTTAAAAAGGTAGTGTGGCGGCAATGGTCAGACCAATAGGTATCCAGCATGCGCAGTTCAGTTATTGTAGGATCTCTTTTTTCTGTATTTTTAAAGTAGTTTTGGCAAAATTCCATGTCATCCAGGGACATGGCAAATCCCCTATCCTCTATAAGTCTAAGAAGTTCTTCTTTTGCCATCATCGTAAAGCCCTCCAAAGTTTCTACATCCGCCGGAGGCTCAATATCGATATCAAGTGATTCTGGTTTTTCAAAAGATGCTTCCCTTGCTTCAATAGGGTTTATACAGTAATTTTTTATCCTATCGAATTCTTGTTGCGATACATCACCGCTAATCACAATAAGCTTTGCAGTGCGGCATAAGGGTCTTTCACCCCTGGTCATTATCTGTATGCATTGGGCTGCCGAATCAGCCCTCTGGTCATATTGACCAGGTAAGTATTCAACAGCAAATGCTTTCTCATTCTCCTTAAGTGTAAATACTTCATCATATATTATATCTACAGGCGGTTCAGAGAATATTGTATTTCTGGATGCCTCATATTCTTCTTCAGAAATTCCTTCAACATCATACCTGTTTATTATCCTCACATATTCAAGGCTTTTTATCCCAAGGTTATATTTTAAATCCTTATACAGTGCCTGTGCCTCTATATCAAAACCTTTTTTCTTTTCAACAAAAATACGTCTCACTTTTGAATTCATAGCAAATACCTCTCAAAAACATAAATACTTAATCTTACTACTACTTAATCATATCAAGCTTAAAACTTGCAAATATTCTGATATAAGGTTTTCCTATAAATAATAACATAAATATGCTCATAAATAAATGGTTTTTGTAAAAAAGGGCGCATTTTATTTTCTTAACTCAATTGCAAAAGTAAATTCCACCCCTACGATATCCGACAGTGGAAATTACTCTTACAAATTTAAGGGTGGAATTTAACAGTGCAAACTTTAACAGTGCAAACTTTATCAGTGGAAATGTCAGAA
>JABUEW010000006.1 GCA_013314855.1 Bacillota bacterium
TTCTGACATTTCCACTGATAAAGTTTGCACTGTTAAAGTTTGCACTGTTAAATTCCACCCTTAAATTTGTAAGAGTAATTTCCACTGTCGGATATCGTAGGGGTGGAATTTACTTTTGCAATTGAGTTCATAAAAATAAAATGCGCCCTCTTATAATCTTATGCATTGATTTTACCTTGTATAAGTTGTATTATATAAAAAGCAGAAAAAAATTAAGATACAATGCAGATTTGTATACAGAAAATTTGTGTAAAAATTATGCTATTTATAAAAATATTTATAAAAAAGTATATATGACGATATGGAGAAATGAGATATGGGTAAATTACTGGATGTATTATTATTTCCTAAGGATTTATATAAGCGGATTACAGATAAAAAACCCGGCCTTTATGGGGGAATAATATTTGTGGGCCTGGTAGATATTGTGTTTGTTTTATTTATAAATTATAACAAGTTATTTGTTGACAAAACTCAAGGCGATTTGATTTTTAACATAATTCTATCAATTATTTTTATTTTCGGTTTGGGTATAATAGATGTGTTCTTTTTTTCAATCCCTTTATTTGACTTATTCAAGCGTTTTAAGAAAGACGGAAATATGAAAATAGATAGGGGGCTTTTAATAAGGCTAATAAAAGTTTATATTGTGGCCCATTTTTTAATATTGCCTGCCGAAATACTTATTTTTTATATATACTATAATTTAAACAATGAGATTAATACAGTTTTTATTTATCTTGCTGCTATAATTGATTTGCTTATACCGATATGGTTCAGTGCTGCAATATCCCGCGGTGTAAATGTGCTGTATAATTTCAGCCCTCTTTTTAAAAGGTTAGCATTTTTAGCAATACTTGTATGGAACCATTTGCTGGTATATGCCTTTTCATATATGATAGATAATTGGATTTTGGCATTATTTAGGGTGTGAAGTGGCAATGTGCAGCATAGTATGTACAAATTTAATAAGCAGAGCGTTTGCTTAACGGAAATAATTTATAATTTGCTTGCGGCATATTGCCAATTCAATAGTATTGGCGTATAATATAAATAATTAGACAAAATATAAATAATAGTCAAAATACGCGTCCCGGTGGCCTAATGGATAAGGCTGTGGATTCCGGATCCACCAATGCGGGTTCGATTCCTGCCCGGGGCGCCAATAATTTTTTCGCGTAAATAAAATTTCGCCTAATCATACTGATCTAACCTAATCATACCCAGCCTAATCAGATGTATCATAATCATGCCAGGTCTAATTACTAACTATAAGAAAATTCTTTCACATTCCGATATTTAAAAAAGCAGGTTCATGTTATACTATTATTGATTCTGTTGCACTGAAATCATTATCGGGAGGTTTTTATGTATATTGGAAATGTGAAACTTGGCAATAACATATTCCTTGCGCCTATGGCCGGCGTTACCGATATGCCTTTCAGGCTTTTATGCAAGGAGCAGGGGTGCGGTCTTGTGTATACGGAAATGGTAAGTGCAAAGGGGATGTATTATGAAGATGATAAAAGCAGGAAACTTGCTGAAATTAATGAAAAAGAAAAACCTGCCGCTGTCCAGATATTCGGGTCAGAACCTTATGTGATGGCCAAAGTGGCTGAAGAATTAAACAATTCTAATGCCGATATAATTGATATAAATATGGGCTGTCCCACACCTAAAATAACGAAAAACGGAGAAGGGTGCGCCCTCATGTTAAACCCATCCCTTGCCGGTGAAATAATTAGAGAGGTTGTTAAGGTTACTAATAAACCTGTGACTGTTAAGTTCAGGAAAGGCTGGGACCAATCCCATGTAAACGCTGTAGAATTTGCTAAGATTGCTGAGGAAAACGGTGTAAAGGCAGTAGCGATACATGGAAGGACAAGAGATCAGTTTTACGGCGGGAAGGCTGATTTGGATGTAATTGCAAAGGTCAAGGAAGCTGTATCCATTCCTGTAATAGGAAATGGGGATATTTTTACTCCTGAAGATGCTAAGGAAATGCTCACTAAGACAAATTGCGATGCTGTAATGATAGGAAGAGGAGCACAGGGGAACCCCTGGATTTTCAAAAGGGTACTCCATTACCTTAAAACCGGTCAACTCTTACCTGAGCCTTCCAATGAAGAAAAACTTGAAATGATTATTCGACATATGGATATGCTGATAAAGCAAAAAGGAGAGCCTGGAGGGGTCAGCGAAATGAGAAAACATATTGCCTGGTACATAAAAGGGATGCGGAACTCCAACCATGTAAAACAGAAAGTTTTCCGGCTTTTTTGCCGGGATGAAGTTGTAAAGGTGTTGGAAGAGTATTTGAAATCATAGGAATATAATGGGTCATGGGAAGAAAATGCGTCCCCGAAGTCTTTACAATTCTGATAAATAATATATAATAAAATTGTATTAAATTCTAGAATGTACGTTCGATAATCATAAAAGAAAGCTAATAAAATCGGGGTTGTTGAAATATGAATCTGGAGCAGGTACTTGAACAAATAAAACACAATGAACGGATTGCCAAAAACATTACGTATTGGGCTAAAATACCTTCAAGGGAAGCGGTGTATGATGAATTTCCCGAGGATATTGACCTAAGGATTAAAGATGCTCTGAGACGAAAGGGTATATACCGCCTTTACTCTCATCAGGCAACAGCAATATCCGAAGTGTGCAGCGGAAAAAACATCGTTGTTGTAACACCTACTGCATCAGGTAAAACAATGTGTTATAATATTCCGGTGCTTGACGCAATAATCAAGGATAAAGAAGCCCGGGCGTTATTTATTTTTCCTACAAAAGCCCTTGCCCAGGACCAGTTGGCCGAGCTCCATGAGCTTATAACTGAAGCAGGGGTGGAAATAAAAACATACACATATGACGGCGATACACCTCAGTCTGCAAGAAAAGCAATAAGGCAGGCAGGCCATATTGTAGTTACCAACCCGGATATGCTCCACAGCGGCATACTTCCTCATCACACAAAGTGGACAAAGCTTTTTGAAAACTTAAAATACGTCATTATTGATGAAATCCATCATTACAGGGGAGTATTTGGAAGCCACATGGCCAATGTCATGCGCAGGTTAAAACGCGTTTGTGATTTTTATGGTTCTAAACCTCAATTTATTTGCTGTTCCGCCACAATAGCCAATCCAGGAGAACTGGCCGGCAGGATAACAGGGATGGAGGTTTCGGTTATAGATAATAATGGTGCGCCATCCGGAGAAAAGCACATAATTTTTTATAATCCTCCCCTAGTAAATAGAGAGCTGGGAATACGGAGGAGCAGCGCCCTTGAAGCCAGGTACCTGGCTGAGATTTTTATAAGAAACAATATTCAGACCATCGTATTTACCAGGAGTAGATTAAATGTTGAGGTACTTGTTACTTACCTTAAAGATATTTTCAGCAAAAGCGTAAGGGGCAGCAATTGTGTAAGGGGATACAGGGGCGGTTACTTGCCTAACCAGAGGCGGGAGATTGAAAGAGGGATGAGAAATGGGGAAATAACCGGAATTGTTGCAACCAATGCCCTTGAGCTAGGGATTGACATAGGCAGTCTTGAAACCTGTATTATGTGCGGCTACCCCGGAACTATATCCAGCACGTGGCAGCAGGCAGGCAGGGCGGGAAGAAAGAACAGCATATCTGCTGCTGTCCTTGTGGCCAGCAGTAATCCTATTGACCAGTATATCATAAACAATCCTGGTTATTTCTTTGAAAAAAGCCCCGAAAATGGCCTTATAAACCCGGATAACCTTGTAATTTTATATAGCCATATGAAGTGTGCGGCTTTTGAGCTTCCTTTTACCGATGATGAAAAATTTGGGGTAGAGACAACAAGGGAGGTATTGGCATACATGGAGGAAGCGAGAATATTAAGGCATGTAGGCAACAGGTGGTATTGGATGTCCGATGTATTTCCGGCAGACGAAATCAGTTTAAGAAGCGCCTCTAACGAAAACTTCATTATCGTAGACATAACCTCCCCTGACAGGCGTGTTATCGGCGAGTGCTGCAGGTTCAGTGCTCCCATGCTCCTCCACGAGGAAGCCATATACATCCATGAAGGGCAGCAGTACCAGGTGGAAAAGCTGGACTTTGAAGAAAAGAAGGCTTATGTAAAAATGGTGGACGTGGATTATTACACGGATGCGAACCTTGCCGTTGACTTGAAAGTGATTGATGTTTTCAGGGAAGAAGCCCGCAATGATATATTAAAGAGTATTGGAGAAGTAATGGTATCATCACTTGTTACCATGTTTAAGAAGATTAAATTTTATACCCATGAAAACATTGGTTCAGGGCCGGTAAACCTCCCGGAAACCAGCATGCATACCACATCATACTGGGTAAGTTTTCCTGAAAAACTACCTGAAGGCATGACTCAAACCGATATGCAAAACGGATTGCTCGGATTATCCAATATATTGGCAAATGCCTCTACCATATACCTTATGTGCGACCCACGGGACATAAGTGTAGTATACCAGGTTAAGTCAACATTTACTCAAAGACCTACCATCTACATTTACGATAATTATCCGGGAGGGGTGGGCTTCAGTGACAAACTCTATGAAATTCACGAAGAAATATTTGAAACAGCGAAAAGAATGATAAATAATTGTACTTGCGAGTCGGGATGCCCTTCATGTGTAGGTCCCTTGGATGAGTTTTCGGGAAGCGGCAACCCGAAAGAGACAACACTAAAACTCATTGATATTATTACGAAAAAATAGAAGTACGAAAAAATAGAAGATAAAATCAACATATAGGTGGAAACTTTATGGATTGGGATGTTATTAACAGGCTAAAGCATTACGGGCGGCAGACTGAAAAGAAGGATGTTGTGGAAAAAGGCAGTGGAATGGTAGTTCATATGCAAAACAAAAATTGTGTAGGTATGGCTGGAGGATTAGACATAGAGAATATTGCAGAAGGAGATATATACCAGGATGAAGACGGTCGTTGTTTTATAATCGAAAACAGGTACCCTTTATCGTATCTATATGGTGGCTGTTGCCTAGGAGATGTTCTGAACATTAATAGCCGCTCTTTAAGGCGACTGTGCCCCGATATTGGGGATGCTGAAACCCTCCGCAACTTTTTGTTTCTTGATGTAGAGACTACCGGTTTATCAGGAGGAGTAGGGACTGTAGCTTTCCTGGTAGGTACGGGGTTCTTTGAGAATGACAGCTTTGTAGTAAGGCAGCATTTTATGAGGGACTATGATGAAGAGATAGCCATGCTTAATGCATTAAACATGTTGATCCAATCATATAACGGTCTTGTTACTTTTAATGGAAAAGCTTTTGATTGGAACATAATCCGGACGCGGTACACTTATAACAGAATTAGACTCAAGTTTACGGAAGAGGATACAAAACATATAGACTTGCTGTTACTTTCCCGTAGGATTTGGAAAGGAAAGCTTGAAAGCTGTGCCCTTTCTTCACTGGAAGAAAATATCCTGGGGGAATTCAGGACTGATGATATACCGGGAGCATTAATCCCTCAAGTTTACTTTAAATACGTTATTGACAGGGATGCAAGAGAAATTAAAAGGGTTATGAAGCACAATGAACTGGATATACTGTCGATGGTGTCCCTGCTTTATAAAATAAATAATATGCTTGAAGACCCTCTTTCTGAAGCGGATTGCGGGCATGAACTTATTGGCCTTGGGAAAATGCTTGAGTCCATCGGTGAGTATGATGCAGTTGTTGACTGCTTTGAAAAATGCATGGAATTAGAAGACCCACTTGTTAAAGATATAGCCTTAAAAAAGCTTTCCCAAATATATAAACGAGAGGGGAATTACAAGGAGGCAGTCAAGCACTGGGAAAACATGATGCATAACCAGGATTTTTTCAGTATATTTTCTTTGGTGGAATTGGCAAAATACCATGAACATAGGTCAAAAAACATCGCTAAGGCTATAGAGATGACGGAAAAGGCGATCCAACTATCCTTAAAGATGGGAATAATTAACAACATATATAGGTTTGAGCTGAAAAAAAGGTTGGAAAGATTGAAGAGAAAGGCTGGGAATATGAAAGATGCATGATGATACGGTTAAATATTCGAAGAGTACAAAAAGCACAGAAAATACGGGGGAAATGAAAGGGAAAACTCCCTCGGAATCGCAGGTTGAAATGACGGAGCTTGTGCTACCGAATGATACAAACTTGCTTGGCAATCTGCTGGGTGGGCGGCTGATGCATTGGATAGACATAGCAGGAGCTATGGCGGCTTCAAGACATTCAAACAAGGTAGTAGCTACTGTTGCTCTTGACAGTCTGGATTTCAGGCACCCGGTTCGGGTGGGTGAGCTTGTAATATTAAAAGCAAAACTGACTTGGGTGGGGAGGACATCAATGGAAGTAACTGTAAGAGTATTCGCAGAAAACTTTAAAACCGGAGCTATTATCCAAACAAATAAAGCCTACATAACATATGTTGCTCTTGACCATGAAGGAAAGCCGACTTTAGTACCGCCTCTCATTCCCGAAACTGAAGAAGAAAAAAGGGATTATGTGGAGGCTGAACAGAGACGTAATGAAAGGCTGGAGAGAAGAAAAATGTAAAAATAATTGAGATTTTTCGTCATAAGTATGCCCGGTAATTAATATTTATATCATGACACATAATTTTAAAGGAGTCATGATGTCTGCTAAAAAATCGTTTATTAGTGGTGCTGTAGTTTTAATGGTTTCAGGATTAATTGTCCGCTTACTGGGCTTTGTTTACAGGATATATATTTCAAATCTGCTGGGTTCAGAGGGAATGGGCATTTTTCAGCTAATATCTCCAGTCTATTCCCTTATTATATTAACTCTTACGTCGGGGGTATCCATAGCTATATCCAAGATGGTAGCCCAAGAAATGGCCAGAAGACATTTTGTTAACTTAAGAAGAATAACTTTAATTGCATTATTATCGGTATTTATTGCTGGTGTAGCCATCTCTCTTTTTCTATTAATAAATGCCAAATTTATTGCAGATAAAATATTGAAAGAACCCAGGACTTACTATTCTATATTATTACTTATTCCATGCATACCGGTAATTACCCTTTCTTCTACTTTAAAAGGCTATTTCTACGGAGTCCAGGAGGTAATACCAACTGCCTGGTCTCAAATTACGGAGCAAGTTATAAGAATCGGTCTTGTGCTATTTGCTGCAAAACAGTTTATAAATGCAGGCTTGGAGTATGCATGCGGTTTTGCAACGGCATCCATGGTTATAGGTGAAATAGCAAGCTTATTAGTGCTTTACATTATGTATAAACAGGGGATAAAAAAATATACGAAAGATAAGTCTAAAAAGGGTCTAATGAGAAAACGCACAATATTACTTGAAATATTAAAGATTTCTTTACCGGTATCATCAAACAGGTTTATTACATCAGCCATGTCTGCCGTAGAACTGATACTTATACCAAGGAGGCTTCTTGCAGGGGGGATGGATTACCAGGCAAGTATTGAATTGTATGGGAAGCTGACGGGTATGGCTATGCCTCTTATATATTTTCCCTCTCTGGTCACATCATCCCTTGCAATTACTCTTGTCCCTGCTATCTCAGAGGCATTATCATTAAAAAATTTTAAAACTGTAATTCATAGAATTTCTAAATCCATACAAATAACCTTTGTGTTAGGATTCCTTTTTTCTGCAGTATTTATGTGTTATCCCAATGAAATCAGTAATAGTATATTCAGAAGGGAAAATATAGGAGAACTTCTTTACCTGTTATCATATACCTGTATATTTATCTACTTTCAACAGACATTGACGGGAATACTTAACGGATTAGGCAAACAGGGTGTATCTTTAAGAAATTCCATAATAGGCTATATAATCAGAATAGGGTTTGTATATTTCTGCCTGCCTGTCTACGGCATTAAGAGTTATATTACAGCTATTTTTGCAAGCTCCTTCCTTATGTGCATATTAAACCTGTCGGCAGTAATAAAGACAACAGGAATGTCCATTGATATAAGGAATTGGATACTAAAACCCGGTGTTGTCGGCATATTTATGTTGTTAGCGGGGAAATATATCCGCAGTTTTTTTACTATATTTTTTGAATATACAATACTAATTACAGCATTTTCGGTGGCTGGGAGTATTATTATAGGTGCATTGCTTATGGTAGCAATAGGAGCATTTGAAAAAGAACAAATATTTAAAATGATTGGCTTAAAGAGGTAAGAAACGAGAAGAAGGAAGTGAGAAGTGACAATACTGGTTTAAGTTGGTAATTAAAATTGTAAATTATAAAAAGATTAAGAAAAAGAGAGAAAATTAATTATATATAAGAATGTTAACAAATAAAGGTAAAATATAACTAAAAATTGACATTGCATATATTTATATTGTATGATAAACAATAAATAGAAGGTCAAAGAAAGTCAAGGACAAAAACAAATAAGAATTATTTGGAGGTGTTGTATATGTTCGGACTAATTCCATATAGGAGGAGTTCAGGTTTAAGAAAGAGAGACAGCTTCTGGGATATTGGAAGCTTGATTGAAGATTTCTTTAATGATTCACTTATACCAACATTTTTTACCCCGATAAATCCTATGAGAGCTGACGTTAAAGAGACAGAAAATGAGTATATAATTGACGTTGAGGTTCCAGGTGCAAGGAAAGAGGATATAAAACTTGAGCTGAAAGATGATATCCTCAATATCTGCATTGAAAGAAATGAGGAAGTAAAAGAAGAGAGAAGCGATTATATCAGAAGGGAAAGAAGATATGGCTCATGCAGCAGAAGCTTCTATGTACCGGACATTAAACACGAAGGGGTAAAAGCAAAATACAATAACGGAGTCCTAACAATAACTTTACCAAAGGCTGATGAAATAAAAGGAAAGAAACGTACAATAGATGTTGAATAGGATAAAACAATTGTTATATTACTTAGAAAAGCGGGAATTCCCCCCCGCTTTTTTTGTTAGGTTCGACCGGCATGGGCATTAATCTGTCAGTGAGAGTCCGCTATGGGCTTGGCAATGGGAACCATTAATTAAATGCACCAAAATTTTGATATAATCTGTTAAAATATCGATATCTGTGATAAAATTATTAATAAATTATTATATAGCAAAAATATACTTTGATACATAAATTTTTGGAGAGATTTATGAAGGAATTTATACGGTATGCTTGCCTGGCGCTTTACTATTTAATAGCGCGGCATTTACCTGCTTCTGACATGCCCTATAGTATGGGGGCTAAGAGTATAAGAGGATTTTTATGCAGGAGGATATTTAAAAAAGCAGGTAAGAATATCAATATTGAACATGGAGCTTACTTTGGCTCGGGAAGGGATATAGAAATAGGTAATAATTCCGGGCTAGGTTTCAATTGCAGGGTTTACGGTCCTTTAAAAATAGGAGATGATGTAATGATGGGCCCGGATGTTATGATATTTACCCAGAATCATGAGACAGGCAGGCTTGATATTCCCATGAGATTACAGACTGCACCTAAAGAACCGGTTTTTATTGGGGACGATGTATGGATTGGAGCCAGAGTTATTATTCTTCCCGGAAAAAAAATAGGAAAAGGTGTAATTATTGGTGCAGGGGCAGTAGTAACAAAAGATGTGCCTGATTATGCAGTGGTAGTGGGAAATCCGGCAAGGGTTATCAAATTCAGGAATAAAGAAGACAAAGGAATCAAAGAAGGCACACAGGAGAACTCTTAAGGAGGTGGGGTATATTTTAAAAGTATTATATCTTTTAAACCATGCCGGGAAGGCAGGTACTGAGAGGTATGTTTACTCATTGATTGAAAAGCTTAATAACAAAAAAATAAAAGCATATTTTGCCTACAATGAAGAAGGATTACTGGTGGAAAGACTAAAAACAATCGGTGTTGAAACTTTTCAAATAAGGATGCGAAATCCATTTGATATTAAAGCAATATGGGATTTAAGCAAACTATGTAAAAAACTAGAAATTGACCTGATACATACCCAATTTTTAAGGGAAAATTATATTGCCATATTTTCCCGTATTCTTAATTCTAAAGTCAGGGTGATATATACCAATCACTTTATTCTGCCAAATAATTCAATCCAAAAATTCTTTAATAGAGTTTTAACTCCTTTTGAAGCAAATATTATCGCTGTCTGTAATAAAGGCAGGGAAATGCTTATAGCTAATGGTAACAAAGCTTCAAAAATCAAGGTAGTTTTTAACGGTATAGACCCTTCCTATTGGGGAGAACCTCTTGAGTCTACCGTGAGAGAGGAATTCGCTATTGGGGAAGACGAATTTGTTATACTTTGTGCATCAAGGTTTGCCCATGATAAAGGCCATAAATTTCTTGTCAACTCTATCAATGAATTAAAGAAAATGACTGGTAGGAAATTCAGGTGTATCCTTGCAGGCGATGGCCCTCTCCTCCCTGAGGTAAAAGAACAGGTATCCAATCTTGGCCTTAATAATGAAATTATCTTTACCGGTTTCCGCAGCGATGTAAAAAACCTTTTTTACGGAAGCGACCTGTATGTAAATTCATCAGAACATGAGGCGTTAAGTTTTTTAATTATAGAATCCCTTGCATCAGGGCTTCCGGTAATTGCCACCAATATGGGAGGCAACAGTGATATTATTAATGCTGAAACAAACTGCGGAATATTGGTAGAATATGATAATGCAAAAGAAATGGCTGAAGCAATCCTTAAAGTTATGGAAGATGGGATATTGAGGCAAAAACTCAGGGAAAATGCGTTGAAAGCTGTTAAAGAAAGATTTAGTCTTGATAAAGTAGTAGAAAAAACTTATAATTTATACGTGGATAGTATCAGGAAATAACATAAGAACGTAAGAATACTTTAAACAAAATACTTTGAAAGGATGGATGACTTAAAATGCTAATTGATGAAAAAGGAAGGCTATTTGGGAAAATAAATGTTGTGGATTTTATTGTTGTAGCGGTAATTGTCCTTGGAATAGCGGGTGCTGCTTACAAACTGCTTTCTTCCTCCTCCATGCTCTTTAAGAAGACAGAGATGATAGAAATAGTTTTCTATAATGAGGATTTATCTCAATTTGTAGCTGATGCAATAAAAGTTGGAGATAAGGTTAAGGATTCAGTTAAAAATACGGTATTCGGTGAAGTAGTGGCAAAGGAAATAGACAAGTCTGTGGTTTTTGCTGCCAATGAACAGGGTCAATTAGTGCAGACTACAAGACCCGGTTATGTATCAATGAAACTTTATGTACGAGGTAAAGGAATATTTACCGATACAGGTATTATATTTAATAATGCCGACTATTATGTGGGAAGGTCTCTTGAGTTGAGAGCAGGAAATGGCGTTATATGGACACGTGTCATGGATATAAAAAGAGTGGAGGAGGAATAACATCCCTTGGAAACTCAAAGTGTAGTAATTAGAAGACTTTATATTATTGCAGAGTACCTTTTTGCAACTTTTAAAAATAGTATTATTTATGTGCTATTGAAAAGATTAGCTGAATGGTTTAGATGGATATTCGGTTCCAGCATCTTACTGGAAATAATAAAAAGGGATAGTGTTATTCCGAAGATTTGGAAGTCCAGTAAAACATATGGTTTATTTGCCTCCATACTGCACTCTTCGATAAACTTGAGCAGAAAATTGTATGAAAAGAGGCAGAATGTTTTTACCG
Source organism: Bacillota bacterium (assembly GCA_013314855.1). Taxonomy (NCBI): domain Bacteria; kingdom Bacillati; phylum Bacillota; species Bacillota bacterium. Next base: position 11,673 of record JABUEW010000006.1, read on the forward strand.
GGAGCTGTGTATATAAATTTTTAATATTTGCTGCCGATAATTTGCATGTACTGGTATCATTATCGCTTTTTATTATGGTTATAACCCCACACCGTTTCTGGTATAATATTTTTACATCGATGATTGCTTTCGGCCTGCTGGCATTACTCTTTATAAAAACGGTAACAGATAAGAATAGCGGACTGAATTTTAGATATGTGAGTTTTTACCTTACAATATTCGTAATTTCTATTTTTCTTGCCCAAATATTTTCGCTATTCCCCAGTCTTAGCTTAAGGTTCCTGGTTTTTCACTTAAATTGTCTTGTTTTGGTTTTAATACTGGTGAACTCAATTAATACTAAAGAACGGCTTTCTACTGTTGTAGAAAGTATACTGATTGGAATAACATTCGTGGGGATGTATGCCATAGTGCAGAGTATCAGGGGTATTCCGGTAAATCCTGCGCAGACTGATTTAAGTCTAAATCCGGATATGCCGGGGAGAGTTTATTCAACCATGGAGAACCCAAATAACTTAGGTCAGGTATTAATTATGCTTATACCATTTTATGTTGCTATTATACTTGCTTCCAATTCCTTTATCAAAAGGTTTATTATATTTGGAATGGGTTTACCACCACTAGTAGCGCTTATCTTAACATATTCCAGGTCCTCATGGATTGGTTTTGTTGTGGCCTTCTTTGTGTTTGTGCTTTTAATAAACTGGCGGCTTGTTCCGTTGTTTGTTTTTGCAGGCTTTGCAATGGTACCTTTTTTGCCGAGGACAGTATATAATAGGATTCTTACAATTTGGGACCCCAGGGACAGTTCCGTAAGTTACAGGTTTTTAATCTACAAAACAATTCAACCCGTGTTTGAAGACTATTGGTTAACCGGGACGGGGTTGGGAAGTGATGTTTTTATGAAGGTGGTACAAAATTATCCACTTCATACGAGAGTAATACCTCCCCATACCCATAATCTATACATACAAGTATGGATTGAAACAGGGCTTATCGGTGCGCTGTCATTTATTGGTTTCTTGATAAGCACTGTAAAGAAGGGAATTAAGACAATAAAAATGCAGAGTGACAAATACATTAAGTATAATATTATTGCCGGAATATCTTCACTTGCAGGAATCCTTACTGTAGGTGCGGCTGAATATGTGTGGTATTATCCCAGGGTAATGGTTATTTTTTGGGTGGTAATAGGGTTATTGCTTGCCTCTATTAATTTAACGGAGAATAGAATAGATGCGTAAGGGCAGAAAAATAAGTAAGGGTAGAAGTGTAAGAAAAATAAAAATAGTGAGAAGAGAGACTTTTTGAAACTTAGGATTATTGACAAGAAGGCTTCTCCAAAGCCTTGTCAAACACCTTTGCCAGTTCCATGGTAAGGGTGTTTCTTTCATACTTCTTTATTTCTCCCTTGTTGGGGAAATAGACATTTATACCTTTGAGCCATGCTGTATAAAGCTTTTCGATATTTCTCTTAGCGGCTTCCAGGTCTGAACAGTCGGATATTAAGCCTGTAGAGGTCTCCCTTATAAGTTGGGCTGCTGCTCCATTTTCAGGGATTATGGCCAGAATTGGTCTTCCTGTGACCATGTATTCAAACACTTTGCCGGTATAAAAAGCTTCAGCCCCGGGACCTGATCCTTCTATGAGAAGAAGGCAGTCAGAAGCAGCCATGTTCCTAATGCATTCATCATGATCCATGTACGGGAGGATATCTACCAAACCTTCCAGATTGTGCTTTTCTAAGAGCTGTTTTATTTGATCTGCTTTAAAATTTCCGATGAGTTTTACATATATTTTATCCTTATTAATTCTATTTTCTCCTATAAGTTGGGCAAGGGCACTAAAAAATATATCAGGTTTTCTCCTTCCGTAAAATGAACCGGTATAAGTAATTGTAAACTTGTTATTTTTTAAGGTAGCACCCTTTTTTTCATGTTTTGTTTCAGAAGAAAAAAATTTAATATTTATATGCTTGAAATCATCAGTATCGTATCCATTCGGAATTACAAAAAATTTTTCCTTAAGGTTGTCTATATAGGAATTTTTTTCTATAAAATTCTTAAGCATAACCGGTGTGTTTGTAATAAGGCAATCGGCAGTTTTAAGAACGTTTTTTTCCATCTTTCGCTCAATACTCATCCTGACCGGGTTGTAAGGGTTGTCGAGAATATATGGGTTGTTGGTCCATTCATCCCTGAAATCTGCAACCCAGGAAATTTGCGGGTACTTTTTTTTCAGATAAATTCCCATAAGATGAGAACTATAGGGTAGGGAAGTAGTATATATTAACCGGATATTTTGGTTTTCAATAGCCTTCTCAGCCACTTTCCTTGAAAATATTTCCCAAAGTCTTTCACTATCAGGGATTAAAAGTTTACGGCTGATGAATTTTCCTATAAGGCCGGTAATACCTTTGCCACAAGTTAAATCCCAGGCTTTGGTACGTATAATGTTTACACCATCCGGTATATCTTTAATAAGGGATTCATCCTTTAACGGCATATTCAAGGTATCCCTGGTAAGTATTACCGGTTCCCAGCCATAGCGACTCAAATATTTTACAAACTTTGAAGTCCTTTGAACGCCAGGACCTCCCGCAGGCGGGAAGGAATAGGCAATCATAAGCACCTTTTTCATGAGATCCTCCCGTCACCCAGAAGATAATAATTAAATCCAAGTTGACAGAGAACTTTTCTATCCCAGAAGTTTCTGGTATCCAGGATGTTTGGTAATGTCATTTTCTTGTAAAGTAGCTCAAAATCAACCTTGTTAAAGGCATCATGATTAACACCCAATATAAGCAGATGGCTACCCTCCGCCGCAGAATATATGTCCTTATTCATATAATTATAGCCCTGGACATGAGGATCAAATATACTTAATTCATAGTTGCCTTCTTCTTCGAACAGGTTAATAAGTTCAATTATGGGACTTTCCCTGGTATCATCAACATTCGGTTTATATGAAATACCTAATATGGTTACTTTTTTCCTGCCGGCTACTTCAGGAGTTTGTGACAATATGATTTTCGCTTTCTGGAATACATACATGGGCATGCTGTCGTTAATTATCCTGCCTAGTTTAATCAGCCTGGCAGTATCGGGAGCCTTTTCAACAATAAACCAGGGGTCTACCGCTATGCAGTGTCCGCCTACCCCGGGACCGGGCTGGTGGATATTTACCCTCGGGTGTTTATTAGCCAGTTGAATAACTTCCCATGCACTTATACCTAAGTTTTCGCAAAGAATGGCAAGTTCGTTGGCCAGGGCTATATTTATATCGCGGTATGTATTTTCCATAAGCTTGCACATTTCGGCAGTAGTAGCATCGGTCAAGTAGATATCTCCTTTTACAAAGGTACGGTATAGATCCCTTACTGCTTCTGCCGATTTTTGGTTTATCCCTCCTACTATTCTTGGGTTCTCTACAAGCTCTATGAGGATTTTTCCCGGCAAAACCCTTTCAGGAGAATGAGCTACTAAGAGTTCATCTCCAATTTTCAAACCTGATTTTTCAAGTATGGGTAAAAGGAGATTGTTTACTGTTCCTGGAGGCGATGTGGATTCAAGGATAACCAGGTTGCCTTTTCTTAAATATGGTACAATGGATTCTGCGGCCGTTTTTACATATGACATGTCCGCATTTTTTTCTTCAGTTATTGGAGTAGGTACAGCTATAATAAATGCATCGGCTTCTTCGGGCAGAGTGCTACCTCTTAAGTTCCCCGAAGTTACTGCCGCCTGTACCAAAATATCCAGGTATGGTTCGTAAATTGTTATTTTCCCTTGATTGAGGGCATCCACTACCTTCTTGTTTATATCAACACCCACTATTTCATGGCCATGGGTAGCAAACATGGCGGCAGTAGGCAATCCAATGTATCCCAATCCTATAATACAAATTTTCTTTTTTATAAAAACCACGCCCTTTGTAATTTAGTTTAGCACTTTGTTGTTTGAGTGTCAATTGGTAATGGACAGTACTGAAAACCATTTTTTAACAAAATCCCAAACCCTTTCTTTGTAATACCGGTGTCCACCATTACCAATGTAATGTAGAGTTCACAGCTTGAAATGAATACTTGCGTTCCTGTTCTCTCGCCAGAGTTTTTACATAGTTATCTGCGTTCATACTGATATCCATGCTATTATCTATAATTTTCTTCTTTTCTATATACATAATTATTAACTCCCTATTTATGTAATATAGAAGCAATTCTCATATTTAGTTATTTAGTTTAGTAGTGAAACAAATTTTAACCTCTGCCATGTCACGCTTCTCAATTATAATAATAGGTTAATATACGACTTTTGTAAAGCTACATATTTTGTGGAAGGAATAAAAAAGCAACCTTCCTATTTAAGTTGATTGTAGTGTATATTCAGAATTTGAGATAGGAAGATTCACTGAATATTATCTCTTAGTGCTTGTTGATACTTGAGTAAGTGTGGTATAATATCGCTATTAATTTCACAAGTTTATTATAATAAGTAAGGGATAAGGGGGTAAATGCCTTGACACAATTTAAAGAAAAAATGGGTCTTTTCAAAAATAACAGAGTAGTTAACTGGCACGAGCACGTATGGTTTAAACCTGGTACAAGGGAATTGAATGAAGAAGGTTGTGACCGGTTGGTGGAAATGGCATATTTAACCTATATGGACTGTCTTGTTTGTTCCTTGCCTATTCCTGGAGGGACACCCGGGCCGGATGATATAAAGCAGTGTAACGATACTGTTGCAATAGCAATGAAACGACACCCAAAAATGATTAGAGGAATGGCTTTTATAAATCCGGGATATACCAGGGAGGCACTGGATGAAATTGACAGGTGTGTAAATGAATTGGGAATGATTGGCATAAAGCTTTACAATCATTATTTTGTATCTGATCCTGTTGTACGGCCAATAATAGAAAAATGTATCGATCTTGATATACCTATTCTTCACCATGCCGGAAAACTAACTGTAAATCCCGAATCCCAACCTTTTTTGTCCAATGGCGTGCACTTCGCGAAAATTGCCGAAGAATACCCGGAAGCGGTAATTATCCATGGCCATATCGGTGGAGGCGGAGACTGGCAATGGTCTCTTAAGGGTATGGCAAACTGCCCTAATATTTTTACTGATATAAGCGGTAGTGTCTACGATGCAGGTATAATAGAAAAAACTGTACAGGCGATGGGGGCAGACAGGATTTTATTTGCTACCGATGGCTCATTTGCTTCAAGTATTGGAAAACTTTTAGGTGCTGATATCTCCGAAGAAGATAAAATAATAATATTAAATAATCCAAGATTTGAGAAGTATCTGGAAAGGGGGATGCATTAATGATTATTGATGTAAACACATATATAGGACACTGGCCTTTCAGGCAAATCAAGACTGACTCTGCTGAAAAGCTTTTAAAGCTAATGGATAAAGCTGGAATAGATATGGCTTGCGTATCTAATATAAATTCGATATTTTATAGAGATGTCCTAGAAGGGAATATTGAATTGGTGGAGCAAATAAAGCCCCATAAAGAGCGCTTTATACCTTTTGCAATAATCAATCCTGCATATCCTGGATGGAAAAAGGACTTTTTATATTGTATAGACAATTTAGGTATGAAGGGCCTGGAGTTGTATCCCTGTTACCATAAATATAAATTGACTGACGGTAATGTTATAGAGATTCTTAATATGGCTGCAGAGAAAAAAATCCCGGTACATCTGCCTTGTGCCATTGAAAATATAAGACAGCGGCACTGGCTTGATATCAAAGAAGATTTGTCACGGGAGGAATTAAAACAGGTATTGCCACTATGCCCTGAAACAGACTTCATTATAACCAATGGTCCATCCTGGGACATTTCGGGATACCTTCAACCTGTAGCAGCAAATAGGCAGGGTAGGATATATTATGATTTCGCCCGCCTTGATATATTGAATTCTGCTTTTGATAATTTCGTACAAGCCATAGGGAATGAAAATGTAGTATTTGGCTCAGTTATGCCTTTGCAGTATATCGAAACCCAGCTTGTAAAGCTTCAGTATACAAAATTGGGAAATGAGGATAAAGAGAAAATAATGTATAAAAATTTGAAAGAATTGCTGAAGATTTAGGAAACACAGCGGTAAAGGAGTTGATAAAGTAAGATGAAGGCTTTTTTTATCAATAGCCCTATGAATTCACAAGTGAGGGAAACTGAAATTCCAGTACCCAAAGAGGATGAAATCCTTCTAAAAGTAATGGCAGTAGGGGTATGTGGCACGGATGTGCATATATTTAAAGGTGAGTATTTTGGTGGATATCCCAGGATTCCCGGGCATGAGTTTTCGGGAATCGTAGAAGCTATTGGAGAAAAGGTTACAAAATTCAAAGTTGGACAACATGTTTCAGCAGACCCTAATATATTTTGTGAAGCTTGTGATGCCTGTAAAGAAAACCGTCAGAACTTTTGTAAGGATATGCAGGCAGTAGGTGTTACCAGGCATGGTGCTTTTGCACAGTTTTTAACAGTCCCAGAACGCTGCGTATTTGATATTACAGGACTTTCCTTTACTGCAGGTGCGCTTGTGGAACCTCTTGCATGTGTGGTTTATGGGCAGGAAAAAGTTGGTATACCGCTGGGGGCATCAGTGCTCATATTCGGTGCGGGACCGATTGGTCTTATGCATACGCAGCTTTCGTGTATTAATGGGGCTGCAAACGTTACAGTTGTAGACCTTTTTGAGGATAAGCTTGCTCTTGCAAAAAGATTGGGGGCAGACCAGGTATATACACCAAAAGAATTTGAAAAGCAAGGGCTTATTAATTCCTATGAGGTTGTCATTGACTGCACAGGTGTTCCAAAGGTAGTGGAGGCTGGTGTGAAATATGTAAAGGATTCAGGTGCTATACTTTTCTTTGGTGTTTGTCCTAACAACAGTACTATAAAAATAAACCCTTACGAGGTGTTTAAGCGTGAACTCAGAATTGTAGGTACTTTTGCACTCAAGAAGACCTTTGGTAAGGCACTTGCTCTTGCCAGAAATGGGAAAATAAATCTGATGGACCTCGTGGATAAAAGGCTTTTGATAGATGATGCACCAGGTCTTTTTGAGAACATAATGTTTGGGAATTCCGGACTTAAGACAGTGTTCTACCCGGATGGGGTAGAAAAATAAAATGGACCGGTAAATTCACCTTCCTACTTTGTATTATTTTTACTTCAAAATTCTATATTCCGGCTTCCTCAAAAATATCTGCAACGGCAATCTCAAGGCCTTTAAAATGCAGTGATTTAATTGTATCCGTATACTGGTTCACAATAATCCGGCAGGGTTGTTTTTCTGTAAAATGGTACTGTATTACCTGTCGCTCCTGAGGATCAACGATCCAGTATTCGTTAACTCCGCCTTCAAGATAAACATTAAGCTTTTTCACCATATCCCTGCTTCTTGTTTGTGGTGACTGGATTTCGATTACAAGTGACGGGATTCCCATGTATCTGTCTTTGCTGTTTGTTGACTCTTTGTGATCACAGGTTACAAGCAGGTCCGGCTGCACAACATTTTTGGATTTTGTTTCTTCATTATAAAGTGTTACATCAAATGGAGCGGAGAAAACACGGCATTTTTTACCTTCAAACCACAATATGAGTTTTTTATAGAGGTTTGAATGGATTATCTGATGTATCATTCCAGGTGATGCCAGGAGGAAAACCTTACCGTCAATATATTCGTACCGTTCTTCGTTGCCCTCAGTGATCTTGAGAAACTCTTCATAAGAGATTTTATTACCGGAATAGCTGTATGCAGCTCCTTTTTCTGTAACCAGTACATGCCCCTCTGAAACATCATTATATTTTACAAGCTTTGCGATTATTTTATCATTCTTTGTGATATAGATATCTTCTTCAGCACACATTTTCAAATATTTGCCCAAATGATTCTTAATTTCTGTTGCTTTAACCTTCATAAAGTTTGCGTTCGAACATTCGTGACTTTAGTCATGAGGGAGAACGCCATCCTCCTTTCCTATATCTTATGATGCATAATTAATATAATTATATTATAACTAAATATTAGCTAATAGTAAAGGCAGAATCAGCTAAATTATGCTGGATATGAGTATATGCTATTTTCTCTCGGAATACTATAAAGACTGCAAAGACTGCAGCGGAAAACATGTATTATCAACATCAAAACCTTCACTGTATGCAAAGAGAATACTTGAGCATCTTAATATGGAACATTATTGAGAAGGGTACAGAAAAAAACTGGGAAGGGCGCATTTTATTTTTATGAAGAAAATACTTCCAGTAACTAAATGCTCCAAGTCTTAAGAGCCTGTAAATTCACTTTGGGGCAAAAATGTTACTTCCAGCATTTTCTTCAAAATTTGAAAATGCGCCCAGGGGGTACTTTATAATTGAAACATTATTCAATTTATGATAACATAAAATATAATATTGGAACTTTATGTAACTTAAAGTTGACTATAATGATTATTTTTGCTTTTGCAGAATGTTTAAAAATGTAGTAATTCTTTGATAAAGATAAAATTAATAATAATAAATGAATAATGAAAATGGAAAATAAATCTAAAAAGGATTTGGAGGGATATATGATGAGCAGACTGGAGAAGGTAAAAGACTTAATTATTTTTAAGGATGAAAATTATAATACTTTTCCAAATGTTATAAAAAAACAGGATGGAACCATTATTGTAGGTTTCAGACAGGCGCCTGACTGGCAAAGAAAAAATATTAACGGAACCAACAAAAATTTTGGAAAAGTTACACATATTGATGCAGCTTCAAAAGCAGTTTACATAACATCAAAGGATGATGGTGCAACATGGGATACGAAAGCTAATGAATTGTATGATGATTTTGTATATGGTGTACAGGACCCATGCCTAAATCTCTTAAATGATGGGACAATATTCTGTACATTTTTTATGTGGAAAGTATTTAAAAAGGAAGACGTGAAAGAAATCCTTCCATCGGACAGAATTATTGATGAAAAATGGATAGGAAGACGCGATGAGGCATACTCAATTCGATCTTTTGACGGAGGAATAACATGGGATGAACCGATTCCAATTCAATACCCTGGGTACCTGCCTATAGCTGTACGTGGAAATATTGTAGTATTAGATGATGGTGCAATTTTACTGCCTGCTTATGGGGACAGTAATATAGATGAACCTAGCAAAGTAGTATTTTTAAAAACATATGATCTAGGCAGGACCTGGAACAAAATCTCTACCGTCCCAGGCCTTCCGGATTATAGCTTTTTTGAACCAAATTTATACAGAACCGAATCTGGAAAACTAGTTACATTTATCAGATCCCATAAGAGAGGCGATAAAAGTGTCTATGATCCCGAAAATATAGAGGCGGCTCCACTAATTACCAGTGAATCTTATGACAATGGAAATACATGGACCCAGCCAGTTATAAGAAAATTCTATTCACCAAGTCCATTCCATGCATTAAGACTTAAAAGCGGAAATGTCATTGTAACCTATGGATACAGATATAAACCTTTTGGCCTAAGGGCATTTTTACTCAATGGTGAATGCAGTAATTTTGACCAGGCAAAGGATATTATTTTAAGGGATGACGGACTTGGGACTGATATAGGCTATACAAGTTCCGTATTACTAAATAATGGAGATATATTAATTACATATTATTATTTTGACGAGGAAGGTGGTTCAAGGTATATTGCCGGTACCATCTGTAGAGAAGTATTAGAGTGAAATACAGACTGGAGGAGGATTTATCTTGAAAATTTATATTGAAAATTAAAAATTAATCAGCAATGGATTACGTCTGAAATTGCTAATAAGACAAAGCTTCTTATGAATTCATATGGAAAATCATATTTATGAAAAAGCAGAAAGACATTTATCGGCTGATACGTATTCAAGATTGACGGTGTCAGCAACTCCTTTACAGGTTACACAACCATTATATGTATTTAAACCATGCATGAGTGCTGAATTCTCTTTTAGTGCCTTTTCAGCACCCTTGTCGGCGATTTCCAGGAGATAGGGCAGCGTTACACCGGCGAGCGCAAAGGTGGAAGTCCGGGGAACTGCTCCTGGCATGTTTGCAACTGAATAATGTATGACTCCATGTTTCTCATAACATGGACTGTCATGGGTGGTAACCCTGTCTATTGTCTCAACTGAGCCGCCCTGGTCAATTGCAACATCCACGATAACAGAACCCTTCTTCATTGTTTTAACCATCTCTTCGGTTACGGTTTTGGGGGCCTTGGCACCGGGAACCAGTACGGCTCCTATCAAAAGATCGCATTCCTGTAGCATTTCAGCAGCTACATATTCGTTATATATTAATGTTGAAATTCTGCCTGCAAATATATCATCTAGGTATGATAACCTGCTTTTACTTATGTCCATTACGGTAACCTTTGCACCCAGGCCTGCCGCCATTTTTGCAGCATTAGTTCCCACAACTCCGCCGCCGATGATAAGAACTTCTGCCGGCGGTACCCCAGGAACTCCTCCCAACAGAACCCCAAGGCCACCATTATTCTTTTGAAGCAACGTCGCACCAATCTGTACAGACATCCTTCCGGCAACTTCGCTCATGGGGGCAAGAAGCGGGAGCGAGCCATTTGCCAGCTGAACTGTTTCGTAAGCGATACCAGTGACTTTTTTCCTTAACAAGGCCTCGACAAGTAAAGGATTTGCAGCCAGATGCAAATAGGTAAACAGCACCTGGCCTTCCTTTAAAAGGTCATATTCGCACTCAAGCGGTTCTTTAACTTTTACAATCATATCGGCTTCTTCATAAACATCGGTATTATTATTAACCAATACGGCACCTGCGGATTCATATTCACTATCAGGTATACCGCTTCCGACACCGGCAGACCTTTCTATGACTACCCTGTGTCCGTGTTTTACGAGTGCATGAACGCCGGCCGCAGTGACGGCCACCCTGTTTTCATTGTTCTTGATTTCCTTTGGAATACCTATCACCATATCAACAACCTCCTGTAATATCTTCAGGTATAACCGAATAATTGTTCTTAACGGTTGAAAGCACTACTATGGTCCGTGTCTTCTGGACACCTTGCACATTCTTGATCCTGTTGAGCAGGCTTTCGAGAGTGGAAGTGTTCTCTGTAACGATTTTAAGGGCATAATCGAAATCACCTGCAAGATAATGGCATTCAAGAATTTCATCCTCACCTTTGACATAATCGACAAAACGCTCCGTAAATTTTGGCCTTTCAAGGCTTATAAACATAATAGCTGTCAGTTCTTTTTTCAGATTTTTAGGGTTTATAATGGTAGTGTACTGCTGGATTATACCTGAGGCTTCTAACTTTTTAAGCCTGTCGCTCACAGCAGGAACAGAAAGGCCTATTTCGCTGCCTATATCAGATGCAGTAATCCGCGCATTCTTCTGAAGGAGCTTTAATATTCTGATATCAATACTGTCCATATTCCATATTCGACCTCTTTCGGAAGATTTATCATGTATTATTTTACAATATTGAAAAAACAATTTAAATAGTTGTTGTGAATTAACATAGATTTTAAACTATAATTATATCTCAACTTAAATTATTTAGCTTATTTTATAAATTTTTTATGTAACACAAAAAAAATTAAACTGGATTTATTCTTTATTTTTAATCCAATTTGCAATTGGTTAACTTCAAACTAGGATAATTATTTGGACGCAACAAAAGCATGAATTAAGAATGGTAAATTCAAAGAGCTTCTTTGATGTATTTAAATTATCACAGAATAATCACACACATGTCCTGAAAAGTTGCTATAAGAAAGGGTAGTCTTGAAAGGCAATAGAATAAATAGATTCAACAGGAAACGGAAAAAAACTTGAAAAACAGTTGCATTCCGCTGTATTTTATGGCAAATTATTACGTGATAAATATAAATAGAACGATATGAATCCGAACATAAAAATCGATAAAAGAGTACTACCCCTATATATAAGCAGATAATAGAACAGATCACGCTTTTGATTGAAAAAGGCATTCTCAAACCTGGAGACCGGCTTCTTCCGGAAAGGGAACTCGCCAGAATGATGAATATTGCCCGAGGGACTATTAACAAAGCTTACGTAGAACTTGAAAAAAACCGCATCCTGGAAACCGTTCAGGGCGGGGGTACATTTGTCTCAAAAAGGCAGGACATACTGGAGGAAGGTTGTAAGGGAAAGGCTGTCGAGCTGATTAACCGCGTTATTGATGAGCTTGAAATTCTCAGGCTTAAGTCAAAAGAGATCCATACATTGTTCGAAATCAGGATGCTGGAGAGAGAAAAAATTCAGAAAAAGGTTCGGATTGCGGCGGTGGACTGCAATCCCGAGGCCCTGTCAATCTTTAAAAAACAGCTTTCGTATATATCCAATGTAGAAATTTTCATATTTTTGCTGGATGAAGTCGATTCCAGCTCAAGTCCCGAAAATATTTTCACCGAGTTTGGCATCATATTGACCACTTCGACCCATTACGGTAAGTTGACAGGCTTGCATTCGACACTCAGGGACAGAATAATACAAGCGACGGTATCACCCAACAGGCAGACTATCATTGACCTGGTAACTATTGCTCAGGGCAGTACCATAGGGATAATATGCCGCAGCAGAAAGTTCCTCGAAATAATCATGAACAGCCTTAAATCACTGGAGATAGATACAGATAAAGTAAAATATGCTTTTGAAGGGCCTGAACTGAATCTTGATGCTTTTCTGAAGCAGACATTTATCATTTCACCCGATTTCATCAGGGAAGCCGGTTCTGTGCAAAAGCCGTTATTTGACTTATTCAGTGCCGGAGGAGGCAGAATCATACTGTTTGAATACCAGATTGAAAGAGGTTCGATGATGTATATAGAAGAACAGATATCAAATACGATATGAAAAGGATAAATCTGCAATTGTAATTTTATATAAGGGTGGTTTTGGTAATGAATAAAAAAACGCTTGTGATTGGGGTCATCGGGGCAGATGTTCGCGCAGCAGGCAACAGGATACTGGCATATGCATTTACCCAGGCAGGTTTTCATGTGGTAAACCTCGGAGTCATGGTTTCGCAGGAAGAGTTCGTAAAAGCTGCGGTAGAAACTGCTGCCAATGCCATTGTCGTTTCCTCACTTTATGGGCATGGAGAGATTGACTGCAGGGTGCTGAGGGGAAAGTGCGACGAAGCAGGGCTCGGAGATGTACCGCTATATGTTGTTGGCAATCTGGTCGTAGGTAAAACCCCTTTTGAAGAGGTAGAAGCAAAATTCAAAGCGATGGGCTTCAGCAGGGTATACCCTCCCGGCACGCCTCCCGAGGTGGCCATTGCGGATCTGAAAAAAGACCTGGGAGTTGAATAGACATGCCCTGCATTCTTTTGATAGATATAGGAAGCACCTTTACAAAAATAACGGCCATCGACATTAGAAAAAAGGTAGTTTTGGGCTGTGCAAACGCATCGACCACCCTCCAAACCGATGTGAACGAAGGCCTGGACAATGCTGTAAAAAAAACTGCGGCAGCAGCTGGGGCCAATTGTGATTGAAGAAAAGTTTGCCTGCAGCAGTGCCGCCGGATGAAGAAGAGGCCGATTTGCTTCCTACTACAATTGACAGCTATACGAGGCACAACAGATATGAAGAGGCAGAGGCCGGAATCAAGGAAAGCATTGAAACAGGCAGGTCGATGCTGAACGGTTTTCCGGCGGTTAACTACGGTGTTCAGGTCTGCAGGCGCGTCAATGAATCGGTAAAGGCCCCTGTGCAGATAAGACACGGCACACCCGATGCAAGGCTTCTGGCGGAGATTACCATTGCTGGAGGCTTTACGTCCTTCAAAGTATAACCGTAGGCTACGGCCAGTGCGGAAATCTGCTCCAGGACATCTCTGCAATACGGACACTGGAAGTCCTGACAGAGGAATATCTGAAAAAATCCGGGCATGACGATGTGGTTGTAACAATGGTACTGCACCAGTGGATGGGTGGCTTCCCCCAGGATGAATCGAAAGCCTTCGCAGTCATATCCTGGGGTGCTGCAGCTGCTTCACTGGCAGGAGCAACAAAAGTAATAGTCAAAACACCTCACGAAGCCATAGGAATTCCCACCAAGGAAGCAAATGCCCAGGGATTGAAGGCTACGAAGCAGCTGGCAACCATGCTCCGTGATCAATGCATGCCGCTGACCAACGAGCTTGATAACGAGATGAAAATAATATATGCGGAAACGAGGAGCATACTTGATAAACCCTTCGAACTGGGGGACGAGGACATTGCCTTAGGTGCGGTTAGAGCATTTGAAGCGGGTGTGATCGACGTGCCCTTTGCTCCTAGCATATACAACAAGGGCAAGACCCTTCCGGCCAGGGATAATACGGGAGCCGTACGTTTTCTGGATTTCGGCGATCTTCCGTTCAATGAGGAAATAAAGGACTTTCACCGGCGGAAGATGCAAGAGCGGGCAAGGTATGAAAAGCAGGATATAAGCTTCCAGATGGTTATAGACGACATCTATGCAATCAGCAAGGAAAGACTTGTAGGAAGGCCAAAATAGGAGTGTGGGAAAATGAAAATAATAGACCTGATTTGTTCAAAAGGAAGGACGGACTTTTTTTTCGACGACCAGAGGGCTATTAAGAAGAATGCCGTGCCTGACGGAGCTTCATACCATGGATAAGATGATAATAAAAGGTGCCCAGTTCCTGCCTCATGGTCTTATCAACAACGTCAAGAGCAAGCTTGGCGAAAGGGGCGAGTTGCTCTTGGAATATGTCAGGTGGCTTGTTAAAAGGATTGACGAGCTTAAGCCCCGTAGCGACTATAAACCGGTACTTCATCTGGATGTATACGGTACGTTGGGACTGGCTTTCGGCAGTGATTATGCCCGGATTACAGAATATCTGCAGGAGCTTGAAAAGGCTACCCGTCCTTTGAAGCTGAGGATAGAAGGTCACGTTGACGTTGAAGAACGTGAAAAGCAGATGCTTGCATTGAAGGAATTGACCTGCCTGGTTGACGAAAAGGGTCTTGGCGTCCAGATAGTTGCCGACGAATGGTGCAACACCCTGGAAGATATAAAATACTTTGCCGACAACAGGGCCGGACATATGATACAGATAAAGAGATGAAGGATTCATGATCGTTTATAACGAAATGCAGAGGATCCTGGCTTTTATGAAAAGAAAAACAGCTCTATTTAAAAGGAGGAATGAACTTGGAAGAACTGCGCGTGATATCCCCCACTGCCATACTAGGATACGGATTTCCTTTGAAGTCCTTCGAGGAAGGATTAAAAAGGCACCCGCATGTTATAGCCGTAGATGCGGGTTCGACAGACCCCGGGCCTTACTACCTTGGAGCCGGGGTATCCTTTACCGAAAGGCTGGCTGTCAAAAGGGACCTGAAAATAATGATTTCCGCAGCTTTGGAATAGGGTATACCCGTAATTATAGGTTCAGCCGGAGGCTGCGGAGGGGAACCTCATCTGAAGTGGAATGTGGATATAATCAAGGAAATTAGCCGCGAGCTGAACCTTAATTTCAAAATGGCGGTAATCCATGCCGAAATACCCAAAAGTATTGTCGCTGAAAAGCTTGCACAGGGTAAAATTTCCCCGCTCGGGCCCGTTCCTCAGCTGACAGCCGGGGAATTGGACAAATCGGTCAGAATTGTAGGCCAAATGGGAGTTGAACCTTTTATTAAAGCGCTTGAAGAAGGTGCACAGGTAATTGTTGCGGGAAGGGCTTACGATCCTGCCGTTTTTGCAGCAATGGCCATTAAAATGGGCTATGATGCGGGACTTGCGGTACATATGGGAAAGATTCTCGAATGCGCGTGCATCGCAGCAGTTCCCGGAAGCGGAAGCGACTGCATGATGGGGTACCTGTCGGAAGACTGTTTTGGTGTAGAACCCATGAATCCAGCCCGGAAATGTACTACACTGTCGGTAGCGGCGCACACTCTCTACGAAAAATCAAACTCTTACGTCCTTCCCGGTCCGGGAGGCATCCGGGACATTACGCAGGTGGAGTATAAACAGGAGACGGAAAGAGCAGAGGTTCCTAAACCTGGGACATCAGCTCGCTCAACATCATTTGAGCGCGATGGACAGATTGATAGGCTTTATCGAAGACGCAGGCGCCGGGAAATCTCTGCTGATCAAGGGAATGTTTCCGGGATTGGAGCTTTCCAATGATGATGAGGGCATCAATATAAGGCCGTTGCCCCTTTTAAAAAATATTGACTCGGGCTTCTTTAGCAGCCACACATATCATATAGATGTAAGGTTCGAATCTGCTTTTACCCAGATGCATGTGATGGCATATGCGATAAAAAGGGCTATCGACCAGGACAAAAGCGTCATCGTCGAACACTTCGACCTCATTTGCCGGATTCTTGGGTTGAACGCAGAAATTCTTGTGGGCATCGGTGAGGAAGTAATTGTTACACGTCCCAATATATTCGGACCACAGCCCAAAGATATCGCCGACATTGTTTTCAAATCCATCAAGTATAGAAAAATGGTACACACAGCCGAAGATCTGACCTGTATGGTGTTGGAGAAGGATTTTCACTTTTCTCACTCAATTGTGCACAGTGATGTAAAACACGGTTTTGTGCTGGAATTTGCGGAAAAACCCGATATAGATATTTATGACCTCGAAAACAGAGTTAAGGCGATTATCAACCGTGAAATCGATATTTGCTATCATGACGAGAATCATATCCTCATAGACGGAGATACCATATACCCCTGTACTGGTCCCAGGATCCTCGTTAAAAACACCGGAGATATTGAAAATTTTCAGCTTATCAAGGAATTGAGATATAACCCTATTTCCAAGATGTATGCCCTTGTAGGACTTGTAGGCAGGGAAAAGGTATCCGACATCAATGATCTGAATCAGCTAAGTCTATAAGAAAAAATGTAAAATCTAAATACTTTTCTATTGACATTATAAAACAAATATAATATACTTAATAAGGATGGTACGTACCACTTTTAAAATTATAATAGACAAGAGGATGTCAAAATGTCAGAAGGCGCTGGCATAAAGAGAAGCAGCAGAGTTGCATTGTATTACCAATTGAGCGATATAATCCAGAATAAAATAGAATCCGGGTATTTTTTGGAAAATGATAAGCTTCCCTCGGAGCGTGAACTGTGCAATATGTATGGAGTGAGCCGTTCGACTGTTCGCCAGGCTATACAGGAGCTTGAAAAAGAAGGTTATATCTACAGGTGCCAGGGCAAGGGAACCTTTGTAGCACCAAAGAAGTACAACCAGTATCTCAGTAAGATTTACAGCTTTACGGAAGATATGAAACAGCTGGGGAAAAATCCGACTTCAGTTGTGCTGGAATTTAGGGAAACAGCTTGTGATGAAAAAATAGCAAAAAAGTTCCGGGTCGAGACAGGTACAAAAATATATAACTTTAAACGTCTGAGGCTGATAAATTCAGAGCCGATTATGATTGAAAACAACTTTGTATTGTATGACCGGTTTCTCGGCTTGGAAAAAAAAGACCTTGAGCATAATTCCATGTACCTTGTATTTACGGAAAAATTCGGGGCACAGCTGACCCATGCGGAGGAAAGCTTCGAGCCGGTACTTATCAGAGAAGAGGAGTCAAGGCTTTTAAACTATGGGCCTAATCTTCCCGGTATGAAAATAGAAAGAATTACATATGAAAACGACAGGATCATCGAATACACAAAGAGTATCGTCCGCGGCGACAAATTCCGTTACCACGTCAAGCTTGGGAGAGATACATAACTATTTTTTATTTTATCTAACTGGTAATAACATTCGTACAAGTAATTATAATTTTAATATGCAAAATAAATAAATATATTGTCCTTAAGAAGATAAAATGAAATTTTTAAAAGCTTTAACCGCTCTAAAAAGCGGAAATATAAAAACAAAACATGAAAGGGGATATCAAAATGAAAAAAGCATTTACACTTCTTCTAACTATCATTTTAACGACAGTAATGTTATCAGGCTGTACCGGTTCATCCGGCTCATCAAAGTCAACAACAGAAAAAACAACAGTGGAAAATACTGCTCCCACTACTCCCAGCCCTAAGCCGTCTAAACCTGTCACCTTGAGATTTTGGCAGGCCGGAGGCGATACAGCTGGGGCTTCGGAGAAAATGTCCGAATTAATCAACAAATTCACGGAGAAATACCCGAATATCACTGTTGAATACCAAGCTATTTCTTGGGCTGAAGATCCACATGCCAAGTTTCAGGCAGCTATCGTAGGAAATGATATTGCGGATTTGCTAATTGTTGGATCACCTTTTGACTTTGTACTTGCCAACAGTGATCAAATCATTTCATTGGATAAGTACATAGACGATACATTCAAAAATGATTTGCAGTTTGTAAATGAATGTACTTATACAGGCAAAAATGAAAAACTCAAAGGGAAATTAATATCCGTCCCCCTTTTCGGCGATGCTAGGACCATAGTTTACAACAAAGATCTCTTCCAGAAAGCAGGTGTCCCTGAGCCTACCACTTCGTGGACACACGAAGAGTTTTACAATAATGCCGCCGCACTGACAAAGAAGATTGACGGCGTTCAGGTTTATGGTTTCGGCACCTCTGCGAGATATGCCTCCCAGTACCTGCCGTTCGTCTGGAATCTGGGTGGTGAAATCCTGAATGAGGATATGACCAAGTCAACAGTAAATACGCCAAGCTGGAAGGCAGCTATCGAATACTATAAAAAATTCTTTGATAACAATATAACTCCTCCCGGTTCGGTGAATCTTAATCTGGCTGATATACAGAAAATGTTTGCAAATGGTGAGGTGGCTATGTTTGTTACAACACAGGACTATGTGAAGGAGCTCATGAAGGACCCGGCTATGAAAGACAAAATCGGAGTCGGTCAGATGCCTCACGAACAAAAGCAGACGGCTTTTGCAGGAGCGGATGTGTTTGTTATCCCGGTTCTGTCCAAAAATCCCGACGAAGCAGCGCAACTGCTCAGATTTTTGGTGAGTACAGACAATCAGGTGGACTACTGCAAAACTGTAGGGTTTATTCCCTCTCTCAAATCGGCAGCGTCCAATCCCGCATTTACTGAAGATCCAATCAAAAAGGTTTTTACCCAGGCTGTTTCATATGGCAAGTATTATGTCAAAACCGAAAAATCAAACACCATAACTACTATACTGAGGGGTGAGATTCAATCTGCAGTTTCAAATCAAAAAACTATTGATAAAGCCCTCCAGGATATTGACACGGCAATAAACGATGCACTCAAGCAGTAAATAACAGAATGGTTTTCGGGTGTACAATTTAGGTGTACAATTACAGTACACCCGAAAACATATTTTAACAGGAGGTGATATTCATGATTGTCAGTACCAGGAAGGAAAAGGCGGGTTACTATCTATTTCTTGCCCCGGCTTATATCATATTCGCCGTATTCATTTTCTGGCCGGTTATTCATTCATTATATCTATCCTTTTTCAAGTACAATATGATGACTATCAAAGTGGCGCAGTTTAACGGTATACAAAACTACCTATCTCTCTTGCATGACAAGGTGTTTACCGTCAGTGTCGTTAATACAGTATATTTTGTGATTGGCACTATACCGTTTGAAATGGTGCTGGGCTTATTAATAGCCTTGATAATAAACAGCAGCTTCGTCAGGTTAAAAACTGTCTATAAAGTAGGATTTTATATTCCATATGTATCTTCGATGGTTGCCGTTTCAATTATCTGGACAATAATATTCAATCCCACTCCTAACGGTTTAATAAACACTTTGCTTATTAAAGCCGGCATGCAGCCTTTAGGCTGGATTTCCGACAGTAAACTGGCGCTTCCCACCGTAATGCTTCTTGTTATCTGGAAGGAAATAGGATATATTATGATAATATACCTCTCAGGGCTTGCAAGCATTCCTGGTGAGATATACGAAGCTGCTGCACTAGACCCGATTTCCACATTTAAGAAATTGATTTATATAACACTGCCCCTATTGAAGCCTACCATCATATTCCTCCTGATCACACAAGTTATTGCGTCCTTCCAGGTTTTTACCCCCGTCAATGTCATGACCGGCGGAGGACCGGGCTACAGTACGATGACAATAGTAAATTATCTATACAAAAAAGGTTTTGAGGAATATAACATGGGTAGCGCAAGTGCAGTAGCCTATGTGCTTTTTGTTATGCTTCTGCTTCTGACGATGATTCAGAATAAAATATCTAAATCAGAATGAGTAAAGCATTGCCGAATCGTTTATCTGTTAAATATTACAGGGATTTGACGAAAAATAACTTGGAGGGAGTGAAAATTTTTGGACAAAGCGCAGGTTGTGAAGAAAGTACTTGTTAATATAGCATTGATCGGAATAGGAGTTTTTATGCTCCTTCCGCTTTTGTGGACACTTTCCACCTCACTTACGAATGATTCGATTATAACGTCATCCAGTCTGATACCTAAGAATCTTACACTGGATAACTACATAAAATCATGGAATTTCCCCAGGGTATTCAACAAGAGCGTCACTATGGGAACCTTTTTCAAGAACAGCCTCGTTACGACCGTTATCATAACAATATCAGGCCTCCTGTTTGATTCAATGGCAGGCTATGTCATTGGGCGAAAAGAATTTCCAGGCAGAAAGCTTTTCTTTTATCTTGCGCTTTCAACGTTGATGATACCGATATATGTGACTGTTGTACCGATGTTCATCATTGTGAGAAGCCTCCACTGGACAAATACTTATGCCGGGTTGATAGTCCCGTTTTTATCCTCAGGATTGGGTATTTACATGTTCAAGCAGTATTTTGAAACATTACCTATAGAGCTTGAGGAAGTGGCAAAGATAGACGGAGCGTCGAATTTCCGGATATACTTCACTGTAATGCTCCCCCTTTCAAAGCCGGCTCTTGCAACGATGGCCATATTAAAATCCATGTGGGCCTGGAACCAGTTTTTCTGGCCCCTCATTATCATATCGGAACTGAAAATGAAGACACTGCAGCTGGCACTTACCATGTTCCGCGGTCTTAATGTGACACAGTGGGGGTTGCTGTCGGCCGGTATGACCATAGCTATTCTGCCGCCGATTATCATATTCATCGCATTACAGAAATACTATTTGAGTGGCCTGACCGTAGGCGCAGTAAAGGGGTAAAAACATGAAGATATTTGCAGGATACGACTGCGGAGGCACAAAGACGACATGCATACTGGCCGACGAATATGGAAGAGTGCTGGCCAAGGGTACAGGAGGTCCTTCGAACTTTCTTTCTTGCGGTTTTTCCATAGCATCAGCTTCTATAAAAGAGAGTACAAAACAAGCGCTGTCCTGTGCCGGTATTAAAGACGAAACACTTTATAGCGCATATTTCGGTTCGGCTGCGGTGGAGTTTTTTTCCGAAAGCCAAAAGGTACGGGCCTTTTTTGAAGGATGCGTCCCTGCTAAATACATACGCTTTAACAATGATGCATATATAGCTTTTTATGGCGCTACCTTTGGTAAACCCGGTATTGTAATGGTGTCCGGCACCGGGGCAGTTGCCTACGGCATTAGGGAGGATATCTCATGGGTAAAAGTTGATGGCTGGGGTCATCTCATCGGAGATGAAGGTTCCGGGTATAGTATTGGCAACAAAGCAATCAGGCTTGCAGTAAAATCCTTTGACGGGATTGCAGAAAACAAACCGTTTGAAAACGCCGTACTAAAGCATTTCTCCATTAGCTCCATGAGGGAGCTTATAAAAATTATTTACGCGGATCCGTCTTTATCAAGAGTCAGAATTGCCTCCGCCGCAAATTGCGTATTTGCACTTTATTCGGAAGGAAACCGGATAGCAGCTGAAATACTTGAGGATGCTGCAAATGCGATAGTAGCTTCCATTGTTGCGGTTTATAAAGCTATGAATGTTACAGATGATGAAACAGTTGTAGTATTTTCGGGAAGTGTTTTGAAAAAGTGCGAATGCATATCAAAACTGGTCAAAAGAAAACTTACTGAAGGCGGTTCGCACAATTTCCGTATCACCTGGCCTGAGGTTTCCCCTGCTACAGCCGCACTGCTGCTTTCATACAATGTTCCCGACGGTAATAACTACAATAATTCCGTTGAAAGAATCATATGCAAGTGCCGGATGACGCACGATGAAGAGAGGTGATGAGATATGCAGGTCGGTTTTGCACAGAGAATTATAACCCCGTTTACAACCATGCCGATGGCGGGCTACGATAAAAGATGTATACCGTTCAAAGGCATTCACGATGACCTGTATGCAAAATGCCTTCTGTTGGAAGACGGTGGAGAACACCTTGCAATATTCTCTTTAGATTTATTGGGGATTGATGAGAACCTTACCGATGAGATTATAAAAGCATTGTTGGCATGCGGAGAAAAGATTGCCGACGACAGGATGCTTGTATGCGCCACTCACAATCACAGCGGTCCATCCGGGATATTTACCGGAAGAGCTGATTTCAATAAGGAATACTTTGATCTTCTTGTTAAATCATGTAAAGAAGCGTTTTTTTCAGCGAAAAGAGATTCCAGAGCGGCATTTTTACAATTGGCATGCACGGAGATCGGAGATCTAGCTTCGGTAAGGAATGAGGTACCGGAGCCTGCAGGATATAAAATCAAGGCCTGTATCGTTAAGGCTGTGCGTGATGACGGATGTGTCATGCTTGTAAATCTTCCCTGTCATCCGACGGTTTTAGATGAAAATAATTTCTTTATCTCCAAAGACCTGTTATATGGCCTGGAGCTGGGATTAAAGGATGCAGGGATGGAACGACACATTTTTATAAATGGTGCGGCAGGAGATATCTCCACCCGTCATTTTAAGACTGCTGCTACCTTTGCAGAAGCAGAAAGGCTGGGACGGATAATAGCCGGGAGTGTGCTTGAAGCCGGTTTGTCCTTTAAGTTGATTCATAATCCGGTCTTTTTCGCCGAAAAAAGGAGCGTTTTATTGAGATATAAAAAAAATCTTTCATTCAATGAAAAGGAAGCTAAAAAACGTGAAATCCGTAGACTTCTCGCAAAAGTCGGAGACAGCCCTTTGAAAAGGAATTATGAATCTTCACTTCTAGTGCTCGAACGTCCGGACAGAGATGTCAAAAGTCTGCCCAATACCGTTGTTTCCGGAGACGACTGTTATAAAGAAGTGGTAGTCCGACTTGTTAAAGTCGGCAGTCTTTCTATTGCGTGTGTGCCGCTTGAGATAAGTCTCGAAACCGGCCAGAAAATCTCGGCCATTGTGGATCCAGGCGGAGGCAGGTCTCTTATCTTCGGTTACTGCGGAGGATATTCAGGGTACATCGCAGGAGCAAAAACCGGTCAGTACGATTATGAAAGCATTGCATGTCCGTACGAATCCGACTCTGAGCATGAATTGCTTGAAGCTTTTGAATATTTAGCCGGAAAGGCAATATGAGGTGTTTATATTGAATGCAGATATAGATGAATTGCTGAAGAGGTTGGAAATCTACACCAACATTGACAGTAACACTTATTGTAAGACAGATGTAGACCGATTCTCACAGGTTATTGAAAAAGAATGCAGGGAGGTCGGTTTTACAGTTATACGCCACCGGCAGAATGCAGTGGGAGATTTTCTGGAGCTCACTGCAGGGCACGGACAAAAGAAAATTCTTCTTCTGGGACATATGGATACGGTTTTCCCTGCCGGAACCGCTGCAAACAGGCCTTTCAGATGCGACGGCAGCCGTGTTTATGGCCCTGGAGTGCTGGATATGAAGGGTGGATTGAGTATTATTGTGCAAGTCATGAAACGAATTGCGGCTGATATTCCCGCTGGGTACAGGGTTACCGCATTTCTGAACTCTGACGAAGAAACCGGTTCGAGGTGCAGTGAAAAATACATCAAGGAACATGCCTTAACATCCGAGGCAGTCCTGAGCTTTGAAGGTGCAAAACCTGCAACGCTGACCACCGAAAGAAAGGGAATCATATCTTTCGATATGGAAGTGACCGGCATAGCCGCACATTCCGGTGTTAATTACATGCTTGGAAGCAGCGCAATAGAAGCAGCAGCTTATAAAATCCTAAAACTTTATGCTCTAAGGGACAATGAGAGAGAAATAACAGTAAACATTGGTAAGATAAACGGAGGAAGTGCACGGAATATTGTTGCACCACTCGTAAAGATAGAAGGTGAGATCAGGTATTTTGCTCGAGAAGACCGTTCAAGAATTCTAAACCGTCTTTCGGAAATTGTTAACGCGGCAGATGTTCTCTATACATCAGCTGAGGTGTGTATTTTCTCGGATAGGCCTCCATTAGTGGCAAACGACGGCTGTATACGTCTTTTTGAAATTGCACGGCAGGAAGCTGAAATACTTGGACGACAGCTTCATCCCAGAAAAACAGGCGGAGGTGGAGATGCAGCTTTTGCCGGAATTTATCCTATTCCCGTGCTTGATGGTCTTGGACCCGAGGGTGAAAACTCTCATACCGAAAGCGAATATATACTTGTGGATAGCTTATCTTTCAAAGCAGAGCTTGTCGCAAGGATTATACAAAAAATTACACAAGGAGTGGTTTGATGAATTTCACATATCTAGAAATCGTAAAAGGTATTCTTGACAAAATTGCGGACCAGCAGTCGGAAGTGCTTGAAAAGGTTTCTTCCCTGTGTGCAGAGAGTATAATGGAAGATCATTTTTTATATTTTTTAGGGACTGGACATTCCCACATGGTGTGCGAGGAGCCGTTCTACCGGGCAGGAGGACTCGTACCAATCTATCCGATTCTTGAGCCGTCGCTCATGCTCCATTGCGGCGCCTATAAGGGGACCCTTATGGAAAGACTTGAAGGCATGGCAGAAATACTTCTGGAAGAAAGCGGCATTCAAAGTGGCGATATATTATTTCTTGTATCCAATTCCGGACGAAATAGTGTAGTAGTAGAAGCTGCCATAGAAGCGCGAAAGATGGGGATAACTACTGTAGCGATTACATCCATTAGCCATTCAAGGGAGGTGGAATCCCGTCATAAAAGCGGTAAAAAACTATATGAAGTCACTGATTATGTTATAGACAACTGTGGTATTCCAGGTGATGCGGTCATTCAGTTTGATAGTTTTAATCAGAAGGTTGGTCCCACATCATCCATTGCCGATCTGACAATAGTTAATATCATTGTGATAAATACGGTTGAAAAACTGCTCGCAAAGGGCATAATTCCACCGGTATTTATAAGTAGCAACCTGGATGGAGGTGAGGAATTCAATCGCAGCTTTATCGATAAATATAGGCAAAAAATAAGGTTCCTGTGATACATAAAAGGATACATAAAAGCATTATTTCTTATCATTGGGGGGTTTTTAATGAAAGCAAGCAATCTTACGTTGGAACAAAAGATCGGACAGATGATTATAGCAGGATTTCCATCAGCGGGCTTTGATCCGCATATTGAAAAGCTGATCAAAGAATATCATGTCGGTAATATCGCCCTTTTTTCGCGAAACATAGGATCTGTCAGAGAGACTGCCGAGCTCTTATGCCTGATACAGTCAAATATGATTAAATATAATCAGGTTCCGGCATTCATAGGACTTGACCAGGAAGGCGGAAATGTTTCACGCATCCGTGACCGCTCTTTGATGTTTCCGTGCAATATGGCATTCGGAGCTGCCGACATCCCCGACAGCACCAGGCGGCAGGGCTTATTTACGGGAGAGAAGCTGAGGGCAATGGGGATTAATTTGAATATTGCACCTGTGCTGGATGTAAACACCAATCCGGAAAATCCTATTATTGGTGCACGTTCATACGGAGATAATCCGGATGAAGTAGCAAGACTGGGCTGCGCGTATATAGAGGGACTGCAGCACAAAGGTGTTGTAGCTACCGCCAAACATTTCCCCGGACATGGCGATACGGATATTGATACCCATCTTGGACTACCCATTGTATCTCATGGACGCGACAGGCTTGAAAAAGTTGAGCTCTATCCTTTTAAAAAGGCAATTGAGGCCGGTGTTGATGCTGTTATGACTGCACATATAATTTTTCCGGCCCTCGATGGGGAAAATCGCCCGGCGACTATGTCATACCCGATACTGACAGAGCTTCTGCGCGGACAGATGGGCTTTCAGGGCATTATAATAACTGATTGCATCGAAATGAAGGCTGTGCTTGACAACTACGGAGTGGAAAAGACAACAGTAGAAGCCATCAAAGCTGGTGCTGACATGATTTGCATATCCCATACCCTTGACTTTCAAATCAGAAGTCTGGAAGCAATAAAAAATGCGGTAAAAAGCGGTGAATTAGGCGAATCAAGGATAGATGAATCGATAGGACGGATCCTGCGGCTGAAAGAAAAATACGGATTGATGCAAGACCTGTGCCTCGACATCCGGAAGCTTGAGAGACTTTTTTCCGACGAGTCGTCAGCTTTATTTGCCGCAGACGTGAGTCGGAAAAGCATTACTCTTATAACGGATAAAAATTCCTTGCTGCCCGTAAAAAGTAAGAATATCCTTTCGATATCTGCGGAACCGGCATTAACAACCAATGTAGAAGACGGAAAAAAACTGCAGGTCTCCTTTTGCGCTTCGGTTACGGAAGCCCTGGGCGGAGAAGGTATTGTCATTCCTCAAAACCCGGATAAAGGCATAATTGATGAAATCTGCCGGAAAAGTGCGGACAAGGATCTCATCATTTTCGGGGTGTACAACGGCAGATTGAATCCGGGCCAAATCGAGCTTCACAATGCAATACAGCGCAATAACAAAAATGTGATTGCTGTACTGCTGAAAAGCCCTTATGATATCAGCTTTATCCGTGATACTGAAACCTGCATAGCTGCATATGAATATTCACCACTTTCAATATCCAGTGTCATAAAGGTACTGTCCGGAGAGCCTGCTTATGGCAGACTGCCGGTAAAGATCCGGTTGTGAAAAGGTACAAACGGAAGGAATGAATGCTGTTATGAGTATATTTGAATCCATAATGCTGATTTGTTTCGGAGCAGCTTGGCCGTTTTCGATCTACAAATCATATAAATCGCGTAAAAACGCCGGTAAAAGCATAGTATTTTTGTTTGTTATCCTTACAGGATATATTGCAGGTATTCTGCACAAATTCATCTACAGTTATGATGCAGTTATTTTTCTTTATATTTTAAACAGCATTATGGTAGTAACAGATGTGGCGTTGTACTATAGAAACCGAAGGATAAGCAGGGTTCGGGAAACGTAGAATGAATCTGAAAACTGATTTCGGGCAGGCTGAAATGTATTGTCGAACACGATTACGTGAACTGAAGATTCGATTGATTAGAAAAACCGAGGTATAAGAATTGCTTTTATTACGCAGCAGTCAGATTGTGTGAAGATTGCGCCGTGAAAGTTGGTGAGATACAAGTGACTTGAGATAGTCATCATGGCAATGCCTAGCCAGCAGCCGTGTACCGAGTCTTGCGTGGGATATGGTAACATACACTAATGTATTTTTAAAGTGAGGTAAAATTCAATTATAAAAAGGTCCAATTTTCAGGTGACAAATACAATTTGGATAAACGAGCTGCAGCCATGGGTGCTTTCCAGGCACTGTATGCCCTTGGAGTATTTGGAGGGCCGTTTTTTGCCGGACTTTTCAATGAGGTGTGGGGACTGCCGGGAGGTTTTATTTTTGCGGGATTTATTGCGTTATCGGGATATATATTATCTTATTATTGGATAAGGAGAGATCAGCCATAAAAGCGCTAAAAAGAAAGCTTATGCCTCACAATAGAATTTGTTGCGGAGAGTATAGAAAAAGCCAGATTTTGTTTCTTATAGATGCGGCTTTTATAAATGCGGCTTATGTATTGACAAGTGGAGTGTTTTTATCGGGTTTTGTTATCCATCTCAAAGGCTCGGATTTTATAGTAGCCTTATTAAATAATTCAGTTATTTGGGCTTCCATCCTTACTGTGTTTTCTTTTCTCATATTTGAGAGGATCAGGGCACGTAAAAAGCTCCTTATTTCATCAAATATTGTATCAAGGTTTTTATCCAGTGCCATAGTTTTTCTGCCTTTAATATTCAATGATGAAAAATTAATAATTGTATTATTGACTATAATGGTGATAACTGCCAATTTTTTATGGGGGTTTTACCAGGTTGGTTGGATGATCTGGTACATGGAGGTGGTACCCCAGGGGAAAAAGAATGATTATATATATTTCAGGATGTTTATTGTAAGAATTGCTTTTACAATCTCCACAATAATAATGGGTTATGTACTGGATTTCTACAAAAAAACCTATACCGGGTTTCTTATAGCCTTTATTACTTCGTTAATACTTTCGACAGTAGATGTTATTATACTGTTATTTGTTGAAGAACCGGAGTATAAAGTCCAGGAAAATGAAAAAAACAGCATGGCAACATTTCTTAAACCCTTTTTGAGTATTGAATTCAGAAATTTTCTTATTTTTATATTTTTATATTATTTAAGCCTCACAATTTCCACATCTTTTACATCAATATACCTGATAAGGTATTTGGACTTCGATTACGGATTTATATCCACAATAAATGTCGTTTCATATGTATTGATGATAGTATCTACAAGATTTTGGGGGAAGGTACAGGGCAGGAAAGGGACGGTATTTGTCCTTAAGATATCGGCGATTATTGCCATATTAGATTATTTAATATATTTCTTTTTAACTGAAAAAACTTTTTTCATAATGTATTTTTCTTCAATTATATCAGGGATAGGAAATGGAGGCTTTAACATTGCCATAATGGCATACAGGTTCGAAATAATGCCAGAGAGCGGTAAGTCTATTTATGAAGGATGGTTTAAGGCAATATATGGTATAAGTGTGCTTTTAGCGCCTTTTATAGGAAAGATACTTATGAATGTAATGCCTGATTTTAGCGGGCTTGCTTTTCCTATCAGCAAGTTCCAGGTGCTTTATTTAGCCTCATTTGTATTTGCCGGTTTCGTTATCTTTTTATCCTTTTATAAGCCGGGTATGGTTTTGTATAGAGATGGAGATGAAAATGAAGATTCATATAAAAATACACCAATGCACCCCATAAAATTGTAGTGTATTGAACTATGGTAGTATATAATATAGTGTATATAATATGTATAAGTTAAATTAAAAATTAAAAAATTTAAAGGAAAAGTGAAAGGGAAAGCAGGGTAATTTGTGAAAGAAACGGAAATTAAAAGACTATGGAGAGGGTTCTGGCAAATTGCCGATCCTAAAATATGGATTGCATCAACAGTCCCCATGGCTGTAGGTGGTGCTCTTGCCTATGGCATAACCGGAAAATTCAGTGTATACTGGTTTATTGTCTCTCTTGTAGGGATTTACCTTATTGAAATAGGAAAAAATGCGGTAAATGAAGTTGTAGATTATAAGTCGGGAGTTGACAGGTATGTCTCCCCGGAAAAAAGGACTCCTTTCAGCGGCGGGAAAAAGTCCATTATTGACGGGAAACTTACTGTTTTTGAAGCAGGGGTAGTTGCTCTCCTTACCATGGGAGCGGCGTGCCTTATAGGGTTTTATATCATATTATTCAAGGAATTTTCTGTTTTTTGGATAGGCATAACGGGTGTTTTAATTTCCGTGTTTTACAGTATTCCGCCTTTCAAGCTTGCATACCGCGGCCTTGGGGAGGTAACAGTTGGGATTACTTTCGGCCCGTTAATATTGTGCGGAATTTATCTGGTAATGACAGGAAGTATAGATTTAAGAGCTATTGTTGTTTCTATTCCAATAGGCCTTTTAATAGCTAATGTTCTCTGGATAAACCAATACCCGGATTATGAAGCGGATTTGCAAGGCGGAAAAATGAACTGGGTTGTACGCCTTGGCAAAAAAAAGGCCCTTAAGATATATAAACTGCTATTTATACTTGCATATGCCTTCTTTCCACTAATAAGCATTATTTTGAGGAATTGGTCCTGGCTTCTGGGTTTCTCAACTGTACCATTGGCGCTCCAGGCTGTTAAAACAGCGCAAATATATTATAATGATATACCCCGTTTGATAAAAGCCAACGCAAGGACAGTTCAAGTTTACATGCTTACGGGAGTTATAATGGTAATTGCCGCCCTTATGAGCCGTTAGAGTAATTAATTATACTTGATTTTCTTCTAAACTTCCTTTATAATAGTTAATGTAATCCGTTACATTATAAGGGGGTAGCAATGGCAACAATTCAGGATGTGGCCAAAATGGCAGGTGTATCTGTTGCTACAGTATCCAGGGTGCTTAACAATAGTCCCCTGGTATCTGAAAAAACACGGGAAAATGTAATGAAAGCCATAAAAATTTTAGATTACCGGCCAAACCTCCTTGGAAGGAATTTAAGGCGGACCGAAACCAGAATGGTACTTGTTCTTCTTCCAAGTATATCTAATCCTTTCTATTCAAGGGTAGTTAAGGGTATTGAGGCTGTTGCCCGTGAAAACGGTTATAATATCATGTTATGTAATACGGATTCCAAACCGGAAAGGGAGTCAGTATATCTTCAAATATTACGGAACAGGCTTGCGGATGGAGTTATTTTCATGGCACCGGAATTGGGACCAGAGGAGTTATCGGATATTAGCAGAAATTTCCCTGTTGTACAATGCTGTGAGTATAAGGAAGGGGCTTCGGTATCACAGGTTTCAATAGATAATTTTAGGGGAGCATATAAGGCTGTTGGGCATCTTATAGGGTTAGGGCACAAAAGGATAGGAATGATAACCTGTAAAAACAACTTTGTGTCAACAATCCAGCGTAAAGCAGGTTATAAAAAAGCAATAGAAGATGCAGGGCTTGTTTTTGACCCCAGTTTGATCAAATACGGCAATTATAGTTTCAAGAGTGGAATAAAGGCCGCAAAACAGTTTTTATTAATGCACGGAAATATTCCTACTGCAGTTTTTGCCATATCCGATGTTATGGCTATTGGAGCAATAAGGGGCTTTAAGGAAAAAGGCGTTAAGGTACCTGATGATATTTCTGTCATAGGATTTGACGGTATAAGTTATGCTGAAATGTATAACCCAACCCTTACAACCATTTCACAGCCCCAGTACGAATTAGGCTGTGAATCAATGAAGCTTTTGTTAATGCATATACGGAGGGAGGTAAGTGAACCGCGAAATGTGATACTGGAACATGAACTAATAATTAGAGAATCTACCGGAAAGGTTTCCAGTATTAACAAGGATGACGGGGAAGCTAACGGAATATAAAGAAGTGTAACTAAATATAAAGAAGCGTAACCGAGCGAAGCATAACCGAACGTAAAGAGGCTAATAGAATGTAAGGAAGTGTAACAGGTGAATAACAGGAGAATACTAGGAATATAACAGAATAGCCGGCACAATAGGCCAAATATTATGAAGCTGGCTGTTGCTGTTAAAATATAAAAATAAGTATTATATTGAAAATCACTATAAAAAATAAGGGGGTTGTTGTATGTCAACATGTTGTAAATGTACTGAGAGCAACAAAAAACTTAAGGTGGGGATTATCGGCTGCGGAGGCATAGCAAACGGTAAACATATGCCCAGTCTTAAAAAGCTGGATATCGTAGAGATGGTTGCGTTTTGCGACATTGTAAAGGAAAGGGCCGAAGAGGCGGCAAAGAAGTTCGGCACCAGTGATGCTTTTGTTTGTACGGATTATAGGGATTTACTGAAAGATAAGTCCATTGATGTAGTACATATATGTACTCCCAACAAATCCCATGGATTTATTACTGTTGATGCACTGGAAGCCGGTAAGCATGTGATGTGTGAAAAACCTATGGCTAAAACTGCCGAAGATGCGCGCAAGATGGTGGAAGCTGCAAAGCGGACGGGTAAGAAACTTACCATTGGTTACCAAAACCGTTTTACTCCCGAAGCTCAATATCTTTACAAGGTATGCCGTAGAGGGGACCTTGGAGAGATTTATTTTGCAAAGGCCCATGCAATCCGCAGGCGTGCCGTACCTACATGGGGAGTGTTCCTGAATGAGGAAGAGCAAGGGGGAGGACCTCTAATCGATATCGGGACCCACGCCCTTGACCTTACATTATGGATGATGGATAATTATAGGCCAAGGATTGTTATGGGTACTACATACCATAAATTGGGCAAGAGAAAGAATGCTGCAAATGCATGGGGGCCATGGGACCCAGAGAAATTTACCGTTGAGGATTCCGCATTCGGGTTTGTTGTAATGGAGGACGGCGCAACCATAATATTGGAATCCAGTTGGGCTTTAAATACTCTCCAAGTAGGTGAAGCTAAAACAACTCTGTGTGGTACTGAAGGTGGAGCCGATATGTGGGATGGCCTTAGGATAAACGGTGAGGAATTCAGCAGTCTCTACACAAAGAAACCGGAACTTGGCGCCGGCGGAGTTGCTTTTTATGAAGGAAAAGCTGAAAGTGCTTCAGATAAAGAAGCAAGGCTTTGGGTTGAATCCATCCTTAACGATACCGAGCCTGTTGTAAAACCCGAACAGGCCCTTGTAGTTACAGAGATATTGGAGGCTATATATACATCCTCAAAGACAGGAGAGCCGGTATATTTTAACAAGTAAGTTTATAATTTGTTTAGTAAATTAATAAGGGAGTTGAGTTAAATATGAAACTGGGCTTTTTAACAGTATGTCTAGGAAATATGCCTCTCGAGGAAAAGGTAAAGTGGGCTGCCGAAAACGGCTTTCAAACACTCGAAGTTGCATGTTGGCCAAAGGATAATGACAGGGATTATTCTTCAAGCGACATAGATGTAGCAAATCTTACCGAGAAGGAAGCTGAAAGGATAAAAGCATGTTTTAAAGAATACGGGCTTACTATTTCATCGTTGGCTTACTATGACAATAACCTTCACAATAACTTGGAAAAAAGGTCTTTTGTCAATAACCATGTAAAAAAGTGTATTGATGCTGCAGTAATGCTTGAAACTTCAATGGTAGGTACTTTTGTAGGCAGAAACATTGATAAAAGCATCCAGGATAACTTTGACGAGTATGAAAAAGTATTCGGGGAACTGGTGCGTTATGCGGAAGACAGGGGAATAAAGATAATAATTGAAAACTGCCCAATGCAAGGGTGGCAAGTACCCGGCCTTCCCGGTACTATCTCCTTTACTCCGGAATTATGGGAAGAAATGTTTAAAAGAATACCAAGTAAAAATTTCGGGCTCAACTATGATCCATCGCATCTGTTATTTCAATTGATAGATTATAATGCGCCGGTATCAAAATTTGCTGATAGGATATTCCACGTACATGCAAAGGATGCGCAGGTTTTTGAAGATAAACTGAAATGGTATGGTGTCTTCAATAAACAATTGAACAAAAAACATGGTGAAGGATATTGGATGTTCCGTATGCCGGGCTTGGGGCAGGTAGATTGGGGCAAATTTATCAGCACACTTAAGGGAGCGGGTTATGATGGTGTTATAAGTATTGAACATGAGGACCCGTTATACGAAGGAAGTATTGAAAAAGTAAAAGAAGGTCTTATACTGGGGAAAAAACACCTGGAACAGTTTATATAAACTTAAAACTTAACGGCAATCTTAACGGCGCCTGTACTGAAGTGCAGGCGCTATGTCGTTTCAATGGCGGGTAATTCTATGAACTGTTCGGAACAGTTCTTTTGAAATTCTCAAGTTAAAGAGGTCTGTTCCTGTGGCTCATCCTGTGGATTACCCTGTGGATTACTCTCCGGTTTATTTTTTCTGAACCTTGAGGGTGGATTGCCGTAGTATTTTTTGAAAAGCTTGCTGAAATGATAAACATCATCATAACCTACGCTTTTGGCTACGGCTTTTACAGGTAGGTTACCCTCTTCAAGCAGTTTTAGTGCTTTTGACAGGCGCACTTTTATTAAATAATTAATCGGGGATTCTCCGATTTCTTCTTTAAATATTTTTGATATATATACGGGACTTAAGTACATATTCCTGGATATTTTTTCAAGAGATATTGCATTCATATAATTTTCATTAATATATGATACAATTGTATTGACAATATTTACTCTATCATACGATTCAAAGTTAAACATGTAACTTTCATTATAAGTCTCGCGCAGGGAAACATCTTTGGCAATCATGGATGTTTCCCTGAGGAAAATAATAATTAGTTTCATTAACAGTGATTTTAAAAGAAGCCCACACCCCGGTTCGTCCTTTTCTTGTTCTGCAATAATTTCACTGCAGCACCTTAGAAAATCCTGTTCATACCTGGCAAATTTAAATACAGGGCTTATGTTTTCAGGAATTAAAAAGTCTTTTTGCAAACCTTCTATACATATATTGGTAAAACCTGCATGGAATTCCATTGATTCCTGCCCCGGATTCATTAACCGGCAATGATATACTCCCGGGTTAATGACAATCAAATCTCCCTTTTTCAATTGGTAGAAAGTACCGTTTATATTATAGGTACTATCTCCGGAAAGAAAATATATTATTGAAATAAAGTCATGGCAATGATATTTGGTACTATTCCGTTCGCCATATTTTCTTTTAAATATATATAATACTCTGGGGTTGAAATTTTCTTCATCTATACCCAAATCGTACAAGCAAATCACATCCCATCTCTATAACACCTTAATTTTATACCATTTAATTATATCTTGGCAACTGATAAATTTTGTATAAGAATATACATCATAAGGTTAAAAAACTACATTTTATTAGAAAATATAATCACTCATAATAATACAATGCCTTTAATGTTATGGTGATAAATTATGAGAGTGCTTAAATTTTTTTGGCGGTATTTAAAAAAATACAAGTTTTTTTTAGTGACAATATTTGTATTTATGATGGTAAATGCACTGCTGGGGTTGGTTACTCCTTATATCTCCGGCATGATAGTAGATGAGGTTATTGTTAACAAAAAAAGAGAGTTGTTCCTTAAACTATTGGTGTTACTGTTATCTGGTGTTTTATTCAAATCCATAGCTCGCTATTTTTCGCTTATGTTGATAGAAAGAACAACACAGGACTTCCAGTTTGATGTAAGAAATGAAATGTATTCAAGAATGCAAAAAATGGATTTTTCTTATTTTGATAGGACCAAGACAGGAGATATAATGACAAGAATAAGCGGGGACCTGCAGGTAGTCAGGAATTTTATAGCAGGTTCCGCAACTGTAGTTTTTGAAAGCTTGTTCAGCTTTGTATTTGTTATGATACTAATGGTAAGGATGAATTTTTTGTTCACAATATTGCTATTGGCGGTAACTCCATTTATTGGGTATTTTACTTTCGATATGACAAAGAAGACAAAGCCTTTAAATTCCGAATGGCATGAACAGGTTACCAGGTTAAATTCTGTTGTGCAGGAAAACATTAGCGGGAACAGGGTTGTAAAGGCATTTTGTAATGAGGATTTTGAGATACGGAAATTTACAAAGGAAAACGAGGGTTACAAAAATGAGTATGGAAAATGGGTAGATATATGGAAAAAGTATTTACCCGTTATAAACTTTCTGGGCGGTATGATGACTGTAGTTATTATTCTGGTGGGTGGAATACTTGTAATAAACGGTAAGCTTTCCTATGGTCAGCTGGTTGTCTTTACCGGCCTTTCCGGTACTCTCAGCGTGCCTATAAATATGGCAAACTGGTTAAGTGACCAGGTGCAGAAGTTTTTTGCATCAGGAGAAAAAATTATTGAGCTGATGACTGTCGAACCCAAAATCGCAGATGCGGAAAACAGTATTGCGCTTGAAAAATACAGAGGGGAAATAGAGTTTAGAAATGTGTCTTTCAGTTATAATGGGGAGAGAGTCTTAAAAAATATTAATATGCACGTAAAACCCGGACAGACTGTGGGTATTATAGGCCCTACAGGTTCAGGCAAGTCTACCCTGGTTAACCTGATTTGCAGGTTTTACGATTGCACTGAAGGGGAAATATTAGTTGACGGTTTAAACATAAAGGAAATTCGAAAAAAGAGTTTAAGAAGAAATATAGCAATTGCCATGCAAGACACATTCCTGTTTTCGGATACAATAGAAGGAAATATTGCATACGGCGTGCCGGATGCCGCAATTGAAAGCGTCCAACGTGCGGCAGCTGCAGCAGGCGCGCACCATTTTATATTGGAGCTTTCGGATGGGTATGACACTATAGTAGGAGAGCGCGGAGTAGGACTCTCTGGAGGCCAACGCCAGAGGGTATCTCTTGCAAGGGCTTTATTGAAAGATGCCCCTATTATGATTTTTGACGATATTACCTCCAGTGTGGACGTTGAAACAGAACAGAAGATCCAGGAGTCTCTTAAATCTGTTTACAGTGGTAAGACCACCTTTATAATATCCCATAGGATATCTTCTGTTAGGAATGCGGATATAGTATTTGTCCTGGATAAGGGACAAATCATAGAGCAGGGAACTCACCGGGAACTCCTGGAAAAGAAGGGGTATTACTATAGCGTATTTATGATTCAAAGCGGAAAGAGCAAAGCTTTAAGCGAAAATTTAAGCGAAAACCTAAACGAAAACCTAAATGAAAATATAAGCGAAAATTTAAGTGAAACTCTAAATGAAACTCTAGTGAAACTTTAAATAACTCTTTAGTGAAGTTAGGGTAGGTTGGAATGGCTAGAAATAAATATGATATTGATGAAAAGCTTGAAGGCGAATTTAATATAAACTACTTGAAAAGGATTTCGGGGTATGTTAAGCCTTATAAAAAAAAGATGGTATTAACTTTATTCCTTATGGTACTTACCACCTCGGCGTCCCTTTTAGGTCCATATCTAATAAAAGATGCCCTGGATAATAGAATACCGCAGAAGGATGTGCCGGGGCTTATATTGCTGTCGGCTTTGTTTACCCTTACACTTGTTATTATAGCGGTATGTTCAAGGTTTAGAATTGAGCTTATTAATGATGTGGGTCAAAGCATTATACGGGATATCCGTCTGGATTTGTTTTCCCACTTGCAAACACTGCCCTTTTCTTATTACGACAGCAGGCCTCATGGTAAGATATATGTAAGGGTTATAAACTATGTAAATAATATTGGAAACTTGCTTTCCAACGGGCTTATCCAGGTAATTATAGATGTTATAAGCCTGGCATTTATAGTTGTCATTATGTTTTCTATTGATGTCAGGCTAACCCTTCTTAGCCTGCTTGGACTTCCGGTACTTTTGCTTGCGGTTTTCCTTATAAAAGGAAGGCAAAGGAGAGCCTGGCAGGATGTCAGTACCAAGCAGTCAAACCTCAATGCCTATATTCATGAGAGTATATCAGGTGTGAAGGTTACCCAGGCTTATATCCGTGAGGATATGAATCTTAATATATTGAAGGAACTGGGTGAGAAGTATAGAACATCATGGATGAAGGCAGTAAGCAGCAGCTTTATTCTGGGGCCCATTGTAGAAAACATATCGGTGTTGGTTACATGCTTAATATATATGGCAGGGATATCATGGATTGCAGGGGGCGTATCATTAGGGGTAATTGTGGCATTTACAAGTTATACCGGGAGGTTCTGGGGGCCTATTAACAACCTCAGTAACTTTTACAACCAGATTGTTACTGCAATGGCGTACCTGGAAAGGGTATTTGAAACTATGGATGAGAAGCCGACGGTAGCTGATATTCCAGGTGCTTATGAAATGCCTCCCATAAAAGGGAAAGTGGAATTTAAAAATGTGAGCTTCAGCTATGAAGAAGGCGGAAGGTTGATTCTGGATAATGTAAGTTTTACTGCAAATCCCGGCGAATCAATAGCTTTAGTAGGTCCTACCGGTGCCGGTAAAACTACAATCGTCAATCTAATAAGCAGGTTTTATAATATCAACTCAGGGGAAATCCTTATTGACGGAATTAATATAGAGGAAGTAACTCTGAAATCTTTAAGAAAACAAATGGGCATAATGCTCCAGGATACTTTTATTTTCTCTGGCAATATTATTGATAATATTAAGTACGGGAAGCTTGATGCGACAGAAGAGGAGGTAATAAAAGCTGCAAAGGCGGTAATGGCCCATGATTTTATTATGGAGATGGAAGGCGGGTATTATGCCGAGGTAAGTGAAAGGGGTTCAACCCTGTCTGCAGGACAGAGGCAGTTAATTTCATTTGCAAGGACCCTCTTGGCCGATCCTAAAATTCTTATACTGGACGAAGCAACTTCAAGCATTGACACGAAAACGGAAATTGCCTTGCAAAAGGGACTTGAAAAGCTTCTTGAGGGAAGAACATCCTTTATTATTGCCCACAGGCTGTCTACCATCAAAAACGCTTCGAGAATCATGTATATAGATAATGGCAAAATAATTGAACAGGGAACCCATGATGAGCTTCTAGCCAAAAAAGGTGCATACTGGAGGCTTTATACCGAACAGTACAGGTATCTTGAAGGGGACTATGAAGGTACTACGGATACCACGGACACTACAGAGGAAGTATTATTTTTATACCGCTAGGTATTATTTCAAAATCAATTTTTCCTTCAATTATACTGGTTTCGCCGTCAACATTCATTGCAACCTTGTTCTTGCTGATAATATTTACGTTTTTACCCCTGTGGAAAGAAACCTCTTTTATTTCTGCATGGTTACCCCTTATGAACCTGGGGAGAAATTTTAAAATTTTTAGTCTTCCTACGTATTCAATAAGGCAGATATTCAGAAAACCGTCGTTTATCTCGGCTGAAGGTGCAGGCTGCATCCCGCCGCCATAATACTTCCCGTTGGCAACAGCCACCAGGAGAGTGTCTTTTTCTATGGTTTTACCGTCAATTGTTATTTTTAACTGGTTGCTTTTATAACTTAACAGTGTTGCAAAAACGCTTAAAATATAAGCAAATAAACCGGATATAAAGGGAAGTTTTTTTATTTTATGGGATTTATAGGCCACTTCCGCATCAAAACCTAAAGAAGATATATTTATAAAGTATCTACCGTTTATTTTGCCCATGTCAACTATAAATTCTTTGCCGTTAACCAGTCTTTCCAGTAATTTATCTTTTAAAGCTTGCTTTCCTGACAAATCCTTGTTGACAAAATATTTTGTAAGGCTTTTGAAAAAATCATTTCCTGAGCCGGCAGGGATAACAGCCAATGAACTGTTACTTCCTACTATCCCGTTGAGGACTTCGTTAAGGGTTCCGTCCCCTCCTACCGAATAAACTCTGAAAGTGTCCCTGCTTACATACTGTTTAACTAACTCAACACCATGCCCGGGGTATCTTGTAGTTTCTATAAAGTATATGTCATTTCTACCGGAAAAATATTCATTGATTTTAGGAATATACTCCACTGTTTTACCTTTTCCTGCAACCGGATTTATAATAAACAAATGTTTCATGTTTTTCCTCCAAAACATCTATAACCTGTGGTAATTATAATATAACAACATTATGTAAAAATATTAAAAATATTATATAAAACATCATATAATAACCGACAAGAGTAAACAATAATTTATTAAAAAAATTAATACTTTTCTAAATATTCATGCAGCGCTCGATGTATAAAATTAAAACACAGGTGCAAAAACAGGTGCAAAATTTAAATGGTTGTATTTAGGTAAAATGATTGTTAAAATAAAGTTGTTCGGCGACCCCGGCTTAAATACAATTTGTTGTTGTATTAATAGTTGCCTTAAGGGTTACCAGGAGGAGGTAGGTATTAAGGTGATAATCGGTAATGAAATACTAAAATATAGGGAAGATATTATAAGGGAGATTTGTGAACTAATAAAAATAAGGAGTGTTACTGGCGCTCCAGGTAAAGGAAAGCCTTTTGGCGAAGGTGTGAATCAGGCTCTTGAATATGTACTCGGCCTCGGTGAACGCCTGGGGCTGAAGGCAAAGAATGTTGACGGATACGCAGGTCATATCGAGTATGGTGAGGGAGATGAAATTGCAGGCGTACTTGTCCACCTGGATGTTGTGCCTGAGGGCATAGGATGGACCTTCCCTCCCTTTGAGGGAGTAATTCATGAGGGAAAAATATACGGAAGAGGCGCGTCTGACGATAAGGGTCCGGCAATAGTTGCTGTTTATGGGCTGAAAGTCTTAAAGGACTTGGGAATAATTCCCAAAAGAAAGGTAAGGATTATACTAGGGACCAATGAGGAAAGCGGAATGCAGGACATGAAATATTATTTTACAAAGGAGCCTGTACCTGGTATGGGGTTTTCTCCTGATGCAGGATATCCCATAACTAACAGGGAAAAAGGAATTTTACACCTGGCTCTTGTAAAACTAGGGCATGGGGTGAATGAATATGGACATAAGGATGAAAGCGGACGTAAAGATGAGTGCAGGCATAAGGATATGTGCGGATTACCGATACAAGAAATTTTTGGCGGAGAAGCCGTAAATATGGTGCCGGCAGAGTGCAGGGCGCATATTCCGGCTGAAAAAATAAAGCCTGGAGAAGTTCTGTATTTGCAGGAACTGGCCCGAGAAATAGACGGAGAAAACATTGCAGTATTATTTGAGGAAGGCAAGGGGCTTATTATACTTTCAAAAGGCAAATCGGCTCACGGAGCAAGCCCTCAAAGCGGGATCAATGCTATTTACAAATTGCTGAGTTTTCTATACAACGCAGAAAATGGTAGCATGGGAAATAATAGCGGCATAGGCGGTATTGTAAATAACAATGCAAAGAATGGTAGTGTACGAAATAGGGTTTACCTGGATAGCTATCTTAAATTTCTTTATGAGAAGAAAATAGGTTCCGATACTACTGGACACTCATTAGGAATCGATTTAAAGGATGAAGAGTCAGGAGCGTT
Organism: Bacillota bacterium; assembly: GCA_013314855.1. Classification (NCBI taxonomy): domain Bacteria; kingdom Bacillati; phylum Bacillota; species Bacillota bacterium. Next base: position 52,436 of record JABUEW010000006.1, read on the forward strand.
GACAATAAACCTGGGCAAAATAATATATAACCAGGCCGAAAAGAGAGCCATGTTGGATATACGTTATCCTGTTACCTGCAATCATGAAGAAATACTTAAAGCTGTAAAAGAACAGGCTGAAAAAGAGGGTATACATGTAGAGATAATAGGGCATTCACCACCCTTGTATGTACCTGCAACCCATCCCCTTATAATCAAATTAAGCACTGCTTATGAAAAAATAACAGGCGAAAAAGCAAATCTTCTTTCCATGGGAGGGGGGACATATGCAAGGACATTAAAAAATAACGGAGTAGCTTTTGGCGGAGCAGGGACAGGAGCCCACCAGCCTGATGAACATGTGTCCATAGAAGACCTGATGAGACATGGGAAAATATGTACCCAGGCAATTTACGAGATAGCTACATAATATGATATAATATTATTTTGAAAAAGTTGCATTATTGTGTATAATAAAAATATGCCAAAAAATAAATTGTGGACAGGAGGCTTACAATGGTTGGTTTAAATAAGGAAAACTTAAAAGATAAAAAGTTATTTGAAAAAGCCGGTGTAAAAGTACCGAATTTTGATGTGGATACTATGATTTCCAATACAGCAGAAAACCCCATATGGGTACATTTTGGAGCCGGCAATATTTTTAGGGGTTTTATAGCAGTTCTCCAACAGGAGTTGCTTGAATCCGGGCAGTCGGAAAAGGGTATTATAGCAGTTGAGACCTATGATTTTGAAATTATCGATAAAATTTACATACCCTACGATAATTTAGGCCTTTTGGTAATCCTTTATCCTGATGGAAGTTTTTCCAAAAAAATTGTTGCAAGTATATCTGAAGCTTTAGTCGGAGACCCTTCCAGGGAAAAAGACTGGGAAAGATTAAAAGAAATTTTTTCAAAACCTTCTTTGCAGATGGCAAGCTTTACAATTACAGAAAAGGGTTACAATATTCGAAAACTTTCAGGTGATTTGCTGCCGGAAGTAGAGAAAGATTTGGAAGAAGGTCCTGAAAAACCTGCAAATGTTATGTCAAAAGTAGCTTCACTGGCGTATACCAGGTTTAAGAGCGGTGAACTTCCCATAGCTTTTGTAAGTATGGATAATTGCGCTGAAAATGGGAAGAGGCTTTATGAGTCGGTTATATTTATAGCCAACGCATGGGCTGAAAAAGGCCTGGTGGAGAGAGAATTTATTTATTATCTGAGTAACCCTGGGAAAGTATCCTTCCCGTGGACCATGATAGACAAAATAACCCCGAGGCCTTCCGAGGAAATAAAAAAAATGTTGGATGATGCAGGGATTAACGGGATGGATATTGTCAAAACAAATAAAAATACATTTATTGCACCCTTTGTTAATGCTGAAGGTCCCCAGTACCTGGTAGTTGAGGACAGTTTCCCCAATGGACGCCCGTCTCTTGAAAAGTCAGGTGTAATATTTACTGACAGGCAAACAGTTGATAGAGTAGAGAAAATGAAAGTAGGCACCTGTTTGAACCCTCTCCACACTGCCCTGGCAATATTTGGGTGTTTATTGGGATATGAGACTATTGCCCGGGAAATGCAGGATGACCTTTTAAGAAAACTGGTGGAAAAGGTAGGACTTGAAGAGGGTATGCCGGTTGTTGTCAACCCGGGTGTTATTGACCCCGTAGCTTTTGCAAAGGAAGTTATAGAAGTAAGATTGCCAAACCCGTATATACCTGATACGCCCCAGAGAATTGCTACTGATACGTCACAAAAGTTAAAAATAAGGTTTGGCCAAACAATCAGGTTATACCGTGAGAGGCCGGACCTTGACCCTGCCGGCTTGAAATACATACCGCTGGTGATTGCGGCCTGGTGCAGGTACCTGATGGGAATTGACGATTCCGGAAATGAAATGAGCTTAAGTCCGGATCCGATGCTGGATACATTAAAGCCTTATTTGGCCGGGATAAACTTAGGTGACACAGAAAGTGTGGGAGATAAGTTAAGACCCATATTGTCAAACAGTGAGTTGTTTGGATTGGACCTCTATGAAGTCGGCCTTGGAGAAAAAATCGAGAATTATTTCAGGGAAATGGTTTCAGGAAGAAATGCCGTGAGAGAAACATTGAAGAAGTACCTAAGCTGACTCATTAGCTGACTCATTGTGTTAGTTCTATTCAAAGACTGCCGCTATGAGTCTTAAAGCCTGTAAATTCAGCTAAAGGAAAAATCAAGGAAGTGGTATTGGCTGAAAGTCGGCAATTTTTCACCTGACGCCATGTAAATAAAGCAATTGAAAAAGAATAGCTTAAAGGGGAATTTCTGGAATTCCTTGAGCTATTCTTTTTTTATAAATTTTTAAGAAGTTTTTAAGGAACTTTAGATTATATTCGTCGTCTAATAATATACAGCAGCTGCGCATTAATAATTAAAATAATTACGGGAGTGAGCTAGATGAAAAAATTATTTAAATCATTAATATTATTTATAATATGTGCTTTTATTCTCTTTATTTTATCAGCTTGTAATGTAGGTACAGTAAACACCGGAGATAAATCGGGAGATGAGAATAAAACCGGAAACAAGGATGCCGGAAATAATCATACAGAAGATACTGAAAATAATGATACCGAAAACGACGGTAATAAAGAGGCCTCATATGAAAAAGTAGAGTATGAAACAGTGGAAGATATAGGTACTCTTCCTCAGGATATACAGGAAAAGATAGAGGAACTTAAGGTTAAAAGGGGATACACTTATTTCAAAATTGAGGATGAATATGTTATACTTATAAGTATGGGTGAGAAAAACACCGGAGGTTATAGTATTTCAATTGTTTCGGTAGAAGATGTTGAAGGGACAGTTAAGATTATTGTAGAAGAAACATCTCCTAAAAAGGACGATATAGTAATACAGGTTATAACCTATCCTTACGCAGTGATAAAAGTAAAGGGCATAGAAGAAAAGTTTGAGGTTGTTAACGAAAAAGGAGAAAAGTTTGAGTTTATTTCCCTTGACGAGGATTTAAAAGAGTATACCGGCACATATGTAGGGCAAATAGACGGCAACTCCATAGAAATTTTTGTTGATAAAAACATGGACATTGATGAGGCAGGAAAGCCCACTGCCTTCAGACTTGAAGGAGAAATAAAAGAATACTTTGACCCCGAAAGTAAAAACTTCAAGAATTTTAAAACCGACGAAAAGGTTAAGTTTAGCTTTGAAAGAAATGAACATGGACAGTTGATATTAAAGATGCTTGAGAGAATATCGGGAAAATAGTACTGAGAAAACAGCATAGTATAATTACCTGGTAAAAATAAGAGGAGGCATCCTTCTCTTTTTTTTTTAATACAACCGGACATACAAATGAAATAAGGATATTCAGACATACTTTTTAGGCACACTATGGAATAAGTCTTGCATTAACTACCAAAAATATATTATTATTTCTTTAGATAATATTACTGGATTAATATTACTGGATTGATAGTTTCAGGAGGAATTTTTATGGAGGAATTAGCTTTTAAAAAAGCTATTGATGATGATAGTAAGAAAAAAGTATCAGAGAAGTTATTGACAAAAGAATATGCCTATTGGCTATACTTTATGTTGTCAATAATGCTAAAATGCATGTATTTCCAATTTACTACCAAAATAAATACCCAGCCGGTTTTTTCACCGACAAATATTACCATGTTCCTTGTATCGTTTTTCATATTGCTTATTATAACCTCACCTATTATTCTATTTTTTAATAAAGGACGGTTGACAGCCCTTCTTGTTTGTAACTTTATTATATCCGTACTTCTTACCAGTGACACCAACTTCTTCCGTTACTATTACAGTATATTGACTGTACCTGTAATCCTGCAGGTTGATTTAAAGCTTTTGAGCTCTATTAACCAGAGCATAATGAGCCTGTTTAACATAAAGGATATAGTATATATTGTGGACCTTCCCTTTCTATTTTTGTGGTTTATAAATTTTCATAAAAAGGGAGTAGAAAAAATAGAATTTGCTAAAAGGGCAATAGGTTCTTTTCTATCCTTATTAATAGGATTTTCGGGATTTTTATCAGTATATAGAAAGATAGATATGGAGGCATTTGTTTACAGCAGTAATTATGTAGCTAAAAAGCTTGGGGTAATTTATTCCCACTATGATAACACAAAAATATTCGTAAAAGAAAGCATATTTGAGGATAAGGAACTAACACCTAAAGAAAAGGCTTATATCCAAAAATACTTCAGTAAAAAACCTAAAACAGACAGAAAGTTCAGAGGTATTGCAAAAGGAAAAAACTTAATTGTGGTACAGGTGGAAGCGCTACAAGAATTTATGATTAATGCCCAAGTCAATGGTAAAGAAATAACCCCAAATTTAAATAGATTGCTGGAAGAAAGCCTGTATTTCAATAATATATATTACCAGGTTGCAGGAGGTAATACTTCAGATGCCGAGTTTGTGTTTAATACTTCCTTATTCCCTGTGAAAGAGGGAGCCGTATATATTAGGTATCCGGAAAACACGTACCATTCATTACCGAAGATACTAAAAAACCAGGGATATAACACTTATGCCTTACATGCATTTACAGCAAAATTTTGGAACAGGACGGAAATGTATAAAGCCCTGGGATTCTGCAAATTCATTGATGCAGATTATTACGTAATGGATGAATTTGCAGGTTGGGAAGGAAGTGCATTGAGTGATTCGTCGTTTTTCAGGCAATCCTTTGATAAAATAGATATGTCAAAACCTTTCTATTCATTTTTTATAACACTTTCCAGCCACTATCCCTTCACATATTTTGAGGATTATGACTTTGATGTTGGAGAGTGGCAAGGGACTTTTCTTGGCAATTTTATAAAGGCCATTAACTATGAAGATAAATGCTTAGGAGAGTTTATTAACCAATTAAAGGAGAGAGGACTCTATGATAATTCTCTACTTGTTATTTACGGGGACCATTCGGGAGTGCCCAAGCATAAAGCTGATGAATTGATGGAATTCTTAGGGCTTGAATATAGTGAAGTCCAATGGGTCAAACTCCAGAAAGTACCATGTATAATACATTATCCAGGTCTTAAAAATGGAGAAAGGGTAAGCATTACAGGAGGAGGTATTGACCTTTTACCTACCATTGCCAACCTAATGGACTTGGAAGCACCTTATGTACTTGGAAAGGACTTATTAAACTCGGAAAAAGGGTATGTTATTTTAAGAAATGGTAACGTGGTTACCGATAATTATGTTTACTTAAATGAATTGGGAGAAGTTTACAGTATTAAGGATGAAAAGCTTTTAAATAAGAAGGATTACGAAAAGGAATTAAAGACTCTTTTGGAAAAGCTGTATATTTCCGACCTGATAATTGAAAAAAATGTTTTTAATGAGCTAAAATGAGGGTATATATAAAATTTAAAACTCGCATTTATTATGGTTAACTTCGGGAAATATTTCCAAAGCAAAACACTTTTAACTTCTTCTAATTTGAATGCTAAAAGATAATTAGTCTTTTAGTCTTTATAAATTGTTGAAAGATTGCAACAAATAGTATAGTATTTAATATTATAGTTATATGCCCAATTATAAACTGTTGTATTTTACAGAAAATTATTATTTTTTAAGGGGGATTTGCTACAAAAGATAAACATGAGTAGGTGGGGTAAAAAAATGAGAAAATTAGGCAAAGAAAAACAGGTAAGACAAAAAATAAAGTATCTACAAAAGAAATTGGATAATGCTGTTGAAAATAGTCAGCTTACCTCATATGAGTTGCTTGAGTTAAGCAAAGAGCTGGACAAATTGATAGTAGATTACTATAATTTAAATGATAACTCCAAATGCTGATATTTTTTTACACTCTGTAATTACTGGTATTATTTTTTTTACAATTGTAAGGACGGTATAATTACTATACTGTCCTTAAGAAATTTCATTTTTCGTCCTTATTACAATCCTATAAACAGCCGGCTTCCATATAACACCTCCATTGCCGTTAATGCGTAGAATACTACCCATATTCTATTAATGTACTTCTCAATATACTATTTATAGTAATTATTGTCAACTAAATGGGCAATAAATCAGAGCTGAAGCATGAAAATTTTATTTTTATCTATTAATAGTGCCTTTATTGGTAATTTTATTCAATTATATAATAATATTACATAAATTTACCCATACGTTTAAGTTATCCGATAACACTATAACCCTGATATCTAAGCGCAACGCTTTTTTGGGCATATCAACAACACCCTTTATCGGGTGGCAATTACATATACATAAATTTATATTACTTTTATAAACTTCACGCAGAGAGTCTTAGCATATATTTGCCTTCCACAATTTTATGAATACGTTCAATATCTAAGACATCACCTGAGCATGCTTGCCGGAGAAATTCTGTGAATCCTGCAACACCTGTTTTTTTTACCTTGTCTGCAAGGTATTCACTGTTGACTGCAAGCACATTCATGAATCTTCCTATATTCATAAGGTAGTGGAATCCCTCCATAGCATTCCAATTATATGAAAAACAATGCTCATATTCATAA